>JAYTTO010000200.1:0-25370 GCA_043744975.1 Betaproteobacteria bacterium
CCTGCATCCAGCAATCATGCTGCTCTTTTATTGCAACGCATCATCGACCTCTGTAGTCCCAATGACATGGGTAGCGAATGCCGGTATCGGTGACCTGCAAACGGCACGCGGTTGGTGCGCAACGGTCGGCTGGCGCTCCATTTGGAATCGCGGCCATCGTCGCCATGCGACAACACCAGGCGGTGTCGATGGAGGGTTCTGGTATCCGGTGGGCAAGAGCACGCAAACGCTCTGTGCCGGGTTTGCGAAGGGCATTTTCGCTGCGACGCAGCAAAACTACCGTCAACAACACCGGGCGCCTCCCGCGCTAGCGCGGGGACGAGCAGGCCCCACGGATCCGCCTGAACGCCTCGCCGCTCGCCGGAAATTGGTCCTGCTGCTCGTCGGCGTAGAACTGCTCGTTGGCCGCTTTCGGGGCGTCGGCATCGAACCCCTTCACCGGCTCGACCGCCGGCAGCAGATCGCCCGGTCCGAGTCCGAGGCGCAGCATGTCGGTCTCGCACACGCGAAGAATCGCGCCGAATTGCCGCATCAGATCGACGCCCTTGGCCAGTTTGCGGTCGCTGATGCCGTAGGACTTGGTCATGTAGGCGACCTGGTCGCCTGTCACCACGACCCAGAACCGGGTCACCTGCGTCGGACGATTGGTCACGAGAACGTCCTGGAGCACATCCTCGAGCGGGAACTGCGTATCGGCGACATAGACTGGCCCGTCCGGGGGCTCGGCGGCCATTGCCGCCGAAGCTGCCAGCATCAGCGCTGCTGCGACTCGTTTCCACATGGTGTGTGATCCTTTCCGCCGACGCGGTTGGTACGTGCGAGTGTAGCCGCCAAACCGTCTGGTCGGCGCCACCAGCAGCACCCGGCGGGTGCAGCTCTTGCGTTGTATTGCACCGAGCCATACGGGAGATCGTCCGCATGCACCCCACCACGATGTCGCTCGTTGCCACCGCTGCCCGCCGCTCCCCGACGGCCGCCCTGCCGCGCGCGCTCGATCCGTTGTTCTGCCAGCTTGCCGCCTGCAGCAACGGCGACGAGGCCGAAACGACCGAGGAGCGGATCTGGTGCCTGTGGATGTATCACCCGAATCCCGCCGCGGCGCGCGCGCTCGACCGCGCCGCCACCGAAATCGCCCGTCATTGTCACGACATCGCCGAAACCCGGCTGGAGCGGCTGCTGCGGACACTGCCGGACTTCTGCGAAGCCTGGAACAAGCGCGCCACGCTCTACTACCTGCAGCAGCGCGACGACGAATGCCTCGAGAGCCTGCATCATGTGCTGCTGCTCGAACCGCGGCATTTCGGCGCGATCTGCAATGTCGGCGAGCTGGCGCTGGCTCAGGGCGATGTCGATGGCGCGATGTTCGCGTTCCAGTGCGCGCTGCGCATCAACCCGCATCTCGACCAAGTGCGTCAGCGGATCGCCGAATTGCGGGACCATTGAGCGCTGCGCGGCCGGGGCACGTGATAGCCTCGGTGCATGACCCTCGCCGTTGCGCCGGACTGCTTCACCCGCCGCGAGCCGCTCGCCGAATACCTCGCCCGCACGGACTACGTTTCGAGCTCCGCGGTTCGACGGTTCCTGCGCACCGGCCGGGCGCCGGCGCTCGCCCTGATCCCCGACGCCCTGTCGCGCGAAACGTCGATCGGCGACGCATTCCACGCCCTGCTGCTGGAGCCTGACCGGTTCGCCGAGGAATTCGTCCAGGCTGACCGCGGCGCGTCGGCGCCGGCTGCCGGGGACGACGCGGCACTCATGACCCGGACCTCGCTCTCCACCCGCGAGTGCGACGCACTGCAGCGCATGCGCAGCGCTGTCCTGGGCTACTCGCGGCTACCCTTGGCCAGTTGGTTCGCGGACGGCCAAAAGGAACTTTCGTTGTACTGGCGCGACGCCGACGGCGGCCGCTGGAAGGGGCGGCCTGATTGCTTCACCGACGACATCGTGCTCGAGGTCAAGACGGCCGCCGATGTCAGGCCGGCCCGCTTCGCGAAGTCCCGCAAACGCTACGGCTACGACCTGCAGGCCGCCCTCTACCTGGAGGGTATCGAACGGCTTACCGGCTGCCGCCCGCGTTATCTGTACGTGTCGGTGGAGACCACCCGGCCCCACACGGTATGGATACACGAACCGCTGCCCCACGAACTCGCGCGCGCCGCAGTCGAGCTCGATGCAGCCAGGGTGCGGTTCATGGACGGCCTCGGCGCCAGTGCCGGCTCGGGCGAGCCGACCGCAAGCGCAGCCGGCGCGGATTCCTGACCCGCACCACCCGATCAGGCGCGCTATCGGCAAGGGCAGGACTTGCCGGCATGCTCGGGAGTGCCGACAGCGAGAACATCCAGGGCGAGGTGCAGAAGCAACCAGACGTGATCTCCAACGAGATCCTGCTCGAAGCCAACGAATGGGGCGGCCACCTGGCGGCGATCGCCTCGGAGGAGATGGAACATCCGTAGGCGCTTCCGCATCGGTATCCGAAGGGCGAATACCTGCTGCTGTTCGACCTGTTCGACGGGTCCTACAACATCGACGTCAACATCTCGTGTCGGGACCATCTTCTCCGTCCTGCGTTGCGCCGAAGGCATCGGACAGCCGGACGAGCAGGACGTCCTGCAACCGGGCGCCAGGCAAGTGTGCGCCGGCTACGCCTTCTATGGACCCAACACCCTGCTGGCCCTTACCCTGGGCGATGGCGTGAACTGCTTCACGCTCGACCGGGAACTCGGGAGTGTCGTGCTCACCCGGGAGAACCTGCAGATCCCGGCCGACACGCGTGAATTCTCGATCAACATGTCGAACGCCAGGCATTGGGACAAACCGGTCCGGTCCTACGTCATGTCGGCATCGCCCTGCCGCGGCCTGGGTGGGGGATGTTGCCCACCCCCAGGCTGCGCTGCGCCTTCTGGAGGGGGCCGATGCCCTTGGGAGCAGCCCGGCGGGCACCAAAAAAAGGGCGACCCGAGGTCGCCCTTGATGCCTGCGTATCGGGGCCAGGCTCAGCTCAGGTGACCGCTGATGAGCTTGGTCATCTCGAACATCGACACCTGCTTCTTGCCGCCGAAGATCACCTTGAGCTTGTCGTCGGCATTGATGTTGCGCTTGTTCTTCGCGTCCTGCAGGTCGTGCTTCTTGATGTATTCCCAGATCTTCTTGGTCACTTCGGTCCGCGGCAGACCCTTGTCGCCGACGACCGCCGCCAGCGCCGGGCTCGGCGTGAGGGGCCTCATGAATGCGGCGTTCGGGGTGCGCTTCGCAGCCGGCTTCTTGGCAACAGGAGCCGCCTTCTTGGCAGCGGGTGCTGCCGCGGTCTTGGCGGGTGCCGCCTTCTTGACCGCCGGCTTAATGGCGGGGGCCACTTTCTTCGCGGCAGGCTTGGCTGCGGGTTTTTTCGCGGCGGGTTTCTTGGCTACGGCCATTGATGCCTCCAGTCGGGTTGTGCTGTGGTCAAGCGCTCTTGTCTTTGGACTTGCAATCTAGCAGTGGAGCGCGACGGAGGATGCACAATTCATCCGAATATGACAAGGGTTTTGCAGACGTTTTTCGCTCTGGAACCGGCACCCGGCAGGAGCGGATTTGACGCATTCGGCGCTGGCGTCGGCGACAGCCGGGGCCGGTTGGCCGCCGTCACGCCGTTTTCTTCAGGCGCTCGAAGAATCGCTTGCGGAATTTGGCCACCTTCGGCGCGACCACGAACTGGCAATACGGCTGCCCCGGATTGCGGGCGAAATAATCCTGGTGATAGGCCTCCGCCGGATGGAACGTGGTCGCCGCCGCGAGCGCAGTGACCAGCGGCGCCGGCCACCACTTCCCGGCCGTGACCGCCGCCATCGCGGCGATCGCGTCCTGCCGCTGCTCGTCGGAATGGTGGAAGATGGCAGACCGGTACTGTGTTCCGGTGTCGTTGCCCTGGCGGTCGAGGGTGGTCGGGTCATGGATCGTAAAGAACACATCGAGCAGATCGCGGTACGTCACCACGGCAGGATCGAACTCGACGCGGACCACCTCGGCATGACCGGTATTGCCGTTGCAGACGTCGGCGTAGGTCGGGCGTGGCGTGTGTCCGCCCATGTAGCCGGAGCCGGCCGAAACCACGCCGCGCAGGTCCAGATAGACGGCTTCGAGACACCAGAAGCAGCCGCCGGCCAGCGTTGCGACGTCGGTGGCGCCCACCGGCGCAGATTCGGACGATGACATGATGCTTTCTCCTTGGATGTTGCGTGGTCTGCGCATCGAATGACCACAATTATGGCACTTGCGTTCATTCTGCTGGCGGCGGACGCCTCCTGGACCCCGGTCGACGACGTCGTGATGGACGGCGGATCGACGAGCCGTGCAGTTCCGACCGAGAACGCGACGCTGCTGTTCGTCGGCGACGTGTCGCTGGAGAACAACGGCGGTTTCGCCTCGATCCGTACCGCACCGCAGCAGCACGACCTTTCGGGGACAGAAGGAATCGTGCTTCCGGTCCGGGGCGACGGCAAGCGCTATCGCCTCATCGTGCGTACCGATGCGAGGTTCGATGGCGTCTGGTACCAGGCCGGATTCACCACCCTCGACGGCGAGTGGCAGGACGTACGGATCGCGTTTGCGCAATTCGAACCCCGTTTCCGGGGACGCCCGGTGCCAGACGCGCCGCCGCTCGATCGCGCGCGCATCCGCAGCTTCGGTCTGTTGATCGCCGATCGTCAGGCCGGGCCGTTCCGGCTCGAGATAGACACCGTCAGGAGCCGGGCCGTCGACCCGCCCTGACGATCTCCGCGTACAGCGTCGCCAGGCGTCGCGCCGGCGTTTCGGCCCGCCACTCATTCGCGAATTCGCGCGCCTCGACAGACAGCCGCCGTCTGAGTTCCGGATCGCCGATCATTCTCACCATGGCCGCCGCGAAAGCGCTTTCGTCATCCTCGGGCACCAGTGCCCCCCGGGCGGGCCCGACGATGTCGCGCGTACCCATCACGGCGGTCGAGATCACGGGCACGCCCAGCGCCATCGCCTCCAGCAGCACCAGCCCCTGGGTTTCGGTGCGGGACGCGAACACGAAGGCGTCCGCGGCACGATAACAGTCGAGCAGTTCGCCGCCTCGATCGAGGTAGCCGACGAAATGCACTCGCGCCGCCACCGCCAGTTCCGCTGCGAGCTTGCGCAGGCCGCCCAGCGCCGGACCTTCTCCGGCAATCACCAGGCGGGCCGAAGGGTGGTGCTCGAGGGCGAGCCGGAAGGCCCGCAACAGGAACCCGATGTTCTTCTCGTGCGCGACGCGACCGACGAACAGCAGCACCGGCGTGTCGGCAGCAAGGCCGAGCCGGCGCCGGAACGCGGGGCCGTCGCCGCCGGTGAAACGGGTCAGCGGAATCCCGGTCGGAATCACATGCAACGGCGAGGTCACCCCATAGCCCGCGAGCACATCACGCATTGCCGGGGACGGCACCACAAGCGCATCGACACTGTTGCCCTGGGCCCGCGAGAATCGGCGTGCCGCGGCACGCAGCCACTCCCTTGGAAGCAACGGCACATAGTGGAACAGATACTCCTCGAAGAACGTGTGATAGGTCTCGATGCAGGGAATGCCGAGCCGCCGGGCCAGTTCGGTGCCGCGGTAGTGCGCCACGAAGGGCGTCTGGACATGCACGAGATCGAATCCGGCGCCACCGAGCCGCGGCGTCAGGGCCCGGATCGGCGCGCTCTTCATCATCCGGTCCTCCGGATCGAGTGGCACGAACCGCGACGGCATGCGCTCGATCCCGGCTTCCCGGGGATACGCTGCCGGATAGTCCGGCGCGATCAGCGTGGTGGCACAACCGAGCGCAGCAAGCTCGCGCCGGAAGGTCTGGATGGACGTAGATACCCCGTTCACACGGGGAAAGTAGACGTCCGAGATCATGAGGATGTTCATGCGCCGCGCGGAAGGCTAGGCATGGCAGGTGACAATCGTGCCAGGACCATCGGTCCGAACGGTTGGTCGGCGTACCGATGATCGGACTGCTGCAGCGGGTGCCTTCGGCCGACGTCGATGTCGGCGGCGCCACCATCGGGCAGATCGGCCGGGGTCTCATGGGGTCTCATGGGGTCTCATGGTCCTCGTCTGCGCCGTACCCGGCGACACCGAGGCCGAGGCCGAACGGCTGCCGGAGCGCCTGCTGGTGCTGCGCGGCTTCTCCGACCCGGCGGGCCGCATGAACCTCGACGTCACCGTCGTCGACGGCGGCCTGCTGCCGCCGGTGCCACAGTTCAGGCTCGCGGCCGACACCCGCCGCGGGACCCGCCCGGGCTTCTCGACTGCGGCCGAGCCGGTGCTGGCGCGGCGCCTGTTCGAGCATCCGGTCGGGCGCGCGGCGCAACCCGACGACGCGCGCCTGGAAATCGCCGGCACGACCGGGGACGTTGCCGGGCCGGCCGGCGTGCACCCGCACCGCTGGCGCGGTGCTTTCCCCTACAATCTGTGCCCCGATCAACCGCACAGCGAGCGCAAGCACTTGAGCTGGATCACCGGCGTAGGCCTCACTCCGTTCGGCAAGCATGCCGGCAAGAGCACGCTTGACCTCATGAGTCTCGCCGCCGCGGCGGCATTGGCCGATGCCGGGCTCGAGCGGCGCAACATCGACGGTCTGCTGACCGGGTACTCGATGACCTTCCCGCACCTGATGCTCTCGACCGTGTTCGCCGAGCACTTCGGGCTGCAGCCGCGCTATGCGCATGCGATCCAGCTGGGCGGCGCCACCGGTTTTGCCATGGCGATGCTGGCACACCATCTGGTCGATGCCGGCGTCGCCGACCACGTCCTGGTGGTGGCGGGCGAGAACCGCCTCACCGGCCAGACGCGCGATGCCGCGGTGCAGGCGCTGGCGCAGGTCGGGCATCCGCGCTACGAGGTGCCGCTCGGCGCCACCATCCCGGCCTACTACGGGCTGGTCGCAACCCGATACATGCATGAATTCGGCGTCACGGAGGCCGATTTCGCCGAACTGTCGGTGCTCATGCGCGGCCACGCGTCGGAACATCCCGATGCCCAGTTCCGCACGGCGATAACCGTGGCCGACGTGCTGGCGTCGAAGCCGGTGGCCTCGCCGCTCAAGCTGCTCGACTGCTGCCCGGTATCCGATGGCGGCGCCGCATTCGTGGTCAGCCGCGAACCGGTCGGTGCGGCAGCGGTGCGCATCATCGGGACCGGGCAGGCGCATACGCACCAGCACATCTCCGCCGCCCCGAACCTCACGCACTTCGGGGCCGCCGCCGCCGCCGCCACGGCGCTTGACGCGGCCGGCAGCACCCTCGACGACATCGGCTACCTGGCGATCTACGACAGCTTCACCATCACCATCACCATCCTCCTCGAGGAACTCGGACTCGCCCCGCGCGGCGGCGCAGCGGCGCTGGCCCGCGCAGGCACGTTCTCGCGCGGCGGCGCCCGGCCGCTCAACACGCACGGCGGCCTGCTCTCGTACGGCCATTGCGGCGTCGGCGGCGCCATGGCCCACCTGGTGGAGGCACAGCGCCAGCTCACCGGCCGCTGCGGCAGTCGGCAGGTCGGCAATCCGCGGCGCGCGCTGCTGCACGGCGACGGCGGCGTCCTGTCGTCGCATGTAACCCTGGTCCTGGAGGGCGCGGCATGAGCGACGACCGGCAGATCTTCGACTGGACCGAAGGGACCGAAGGCATCGCCTACCAGCGCTGCAACGCCTGCCGCCAGGTCTGGTACCTGGCGCGCCGGTTCTGTGCGCAATGCGGCAGCCTCGACATCGCCCTGTTGCAGGCGAGCGGGCTCGGCTGCGTGGCGACCACGACGCTGGTGTCGCGCCCCCCGAGCGACAAGTGGAAGGACTACACCCCCTATACCCTGGCCCTGATCGATGCGGAAGAAGGCTTCCGCATGATGGCGCACGTCGAGCGCGATGCCCGCATCGGCGATCGCGTGCGGGCGCGATTCCTGTCCTTCGAGGACCCACCCATTCCCGTATTCATGCGTACCGACCCATGAACGAAGGCCTGCGCGCCGCGCTCGACCCCCGCTCCATCGCTGTCATCGGCGCTTCCGACCATCCCGACAAGATCGGCGGTCGACCGCTGTTCTACCTGGCGCGGCACGGCTATCGCGGCAAGGTCTACGCGATCAATCCGAAGCGCGCCGAAACCCAGGGATTTCCCACGGTGCCATCGCTCGACGACCTGCCGGAGGTGCCCGAGGCCGCGATCGTCGTGGTGCCGGGCGATGCCGCCATTGCCGCCGTGGAGCATTGCGCGCGCATCGGCGTCAAGGTCTGCGTGACCATGACCTCCGGTTTCGGTGAGACCGGCACCGCGGCCGGCAAGGCCGCGGAAGCGCGCATGGTCGCCGCCGCGCGCGCCGGCGGCATGCGGATGATTGGCCCGAATTCGCAGGGGCTCGCCAACTTCGGCAACGGCGCGATCCTGTCTTTCTCTTCGATGTTCATCGAGAGCCCGCCGATGGACGGACCGGTCGGCGTGGTGAGCCAGAGCGGCGCCATGAGCGTGGTGCCCTACGGCATGCTGCGCGCCCGCGGGATCGGCGTGCGCTACGCCAACGCGACCGGCAACGACGCCGACGTGAGCGTGGCTGAAGTCGCCGCCGCCGTCGCCGAGGATCCGGAAATTCGCCTGCTGTTGCTCTATCTCGAAAGCATCGCCGACCCGGCGGCGCTGGCCGAAGCGGCGCGCATCGCGCGCGATCGCGGCCTGCCCATCGTGGCACTGAAGTCCGGCCGCACCGCTGCCGGCCAGCAGGCCGCGCAGTCCCATACCGGGGCACTGGCCAACGAGGACCGCGTCGTCGACGAGTTCTTCCGCCAGCACGGCATCTGGCGGGCCGCCGACCTGCGCGAGTTGGTCCACTGCGCCGAGCTGTACCTGAAGGGCTGGAAACCATCCGGGCGGCGGCTGGTGGCGATCAGCAACTCGGGAGCGGTGTGCGTCCTGGCCGCGGATGCGGCGACCCGCATGGGCATGCCCATGGCGCCGCTCGCGGCCGAAACCCGGGCCGCCATGGCGGCCGCGTTGCCGTCGTTCGCGACGTCGACCAACCCGATCGACCTGACCGCGGCGTTGCTCACCAACAGCCGCCTGTTCGGGGACATCCTGCCGATCCTCGCCAGGGACCCGGCGGCAGACGCCTTCCTGATCGGCCTGCCGGTCGCGGGCGCCGCCTACGATGTCGACGCCTTTGCGCGCGACACCGCGGCGTTCGCGGCGACGACCGGCAAACCGACCGTCGCGGCGATCCCCCAGCCGCAGGTGGCAGCGCCGTTCCGCGCCGCCGGCATTCCGGTGTTCGAGACCGAAAGCGAGGCAGTGGCCGCGCTGGCCCAGTTGGCCGCGCACCACGAACGCATCCGATCCGCGCGTGGCGGCACGCCCGGCCAGCCGACGGGCACCACCGGCAACCGGGCCATGAACGAAGCGGACAGCCTCGCCGTTGCCGCCGGCGCCGGCGTCCCCGTCGTCCCGCACCGACTGTGCCGCACGGCCGACGCGGCGGTGTCGGCGCTGGCGGCGCTCGGAACCCCGGTCGCGGTCAAGGGCTGTTCGAAGGACGTGCCGCACAAGTCGGAACTCGGCCTGGTGCGTCTGAACGTGAGCGGCGAGGCGGCCGTGCGCGCGGCATTCGAGGAGCTCCGGCACGGTCTTGAATCGCGCGGTCTTGCGTTCGAGGGCGTGATCGTCGCGGCCATGACCTCGGGCCGTCGCGAGCTCATGATCGGCGCGCATGTCGATCCGATGTTCGGCCCCGTGGTCGTGTTCGGTGACGGCGGCAAGTACGTCGAAGCCCTGCCGGATGCCGCAATGCTGCTCCCGCCGTTCACTCGCGCGGACGTACTCGATGCGCTCGGGACGCTGCGGGTCGCGCCGTTGCTGGCCGGTGTGCGCGGTGAAGCGCCGATGGACCGTATCGCGTTCGCGGATGCCGTCGTCGCCGTGGGCGAACTCATGCGCCGCAACGACCCGCCGCTCGCAAGCCTCGACTTGAACCCGGTCGTGATCGGCAGCGACGGCGCGGGTTGCATCGCACTCGACGCGGTCGCCTTCATCTCGGATGAAACTGCCCCCACGCTCACGTCGTTCGCTGCCCCCCGAGGGGGCGCGTCAGTACCTTCGGGCGGCCGGGCAATACTGACATGAACCTGCCGCGCGAGGGACGTCCCGGCGTCGCCGCCACGGGGGATCTGTCGGGGCTCGTCTTCGACAATGCGTTCGTGCGCGATCTGCCCGGCGATCCCGACAGCGGCGCGACGCGCCGGCAGGTGCACGGCGCCTGCTGGTCGCGAGTGCTGCCCACACCGGTCGCGGCGCCGACATTGATGGCGTGGTCGCCCGAAGTCGCGGCAGCGCTCGGCCTGTCGGCGGCGGCGGTGCAATCCCCCCTGTTCGCCGAGGTGTTCGGCGGCAACCGCCTGCTCCCGGGAATGCAGCCGTACGCAGCCTGCTATGGCGGCCACCAATTCGGGCAATGGGCCGGACAGTTGGGCGACGGCCGCGCCATTACGCTCGGCGAAACCGTCGACCTCGACGGCCGGCGCCAGGAACTGCAACTGAAGGGGGCCGGGCCGACGCCCTACTCGCGCACCGCGGACGGCCGCGCCGTCCTGCGATCGTCGATCCGCGAATTCCTCTGCAGCGAGGCGATGCACCACCTCGGCGTGCCGACCACGCGGGCGTTGAGCCTGGTTGCGACCGGCGAGACGGTCGTGCGCGACATGTTCTACGACGGCAATGCGCGGCCGGAGCCCGGCGCCATCGTCTGTCGCGTCGCGCCGTCGTTCATCCGGTTCGGCAACTTCGAGATCCTCGCGGCGCGCGGCGATACCGCGCTGCTGCGCCGGCTGGTGGAGTTCACGATCCGTCGCGATTTCCCCGAGATCGACGGCGACCCCGACACGCGCGTGACCCGCTGGTTCGAAAGCGTCTGCCGCCGTACTGCCGTGATGGTGGCGCACTGGCTGCGCGTCGGCTTCGTCCACGGCGTGATGAACACCGACAACATGTCGATCCTCGGCCTCACCATCGACTACGGCCCCTACGGCTGGATCGACGACTTCGATCCGGGGTGGACGCCCAACACGACCGATGCCGCGGGGCGCCGCTACCGCTTCGGCCAGCAGGGGCAGATCGCGCAATGGAATCTGGTCCGGCTCGCCAACGCGCTGGCATCGCTGTTCCCGGCCACCGCGCCGTTCGAGGCGGCGCTCGACCGGTACGTCGCAACCTTCGAAGCCGGGCAAAGCGCGATGACCGCCGCCAAGTTGGGCTTCACCGCGTACCGCGACACGGACGACGCGCTGGTCGGCGATCTCTACCAGTTGCTCCAGGCTGCCGAGGTCGACATGACGATCTTCTTCCGCCGCCTCGCCGATGTCGATCCGGCCCGGCCGACGCTCGAACCGCTGCGGGAGGCGTTCTATGCCCCCGACAAGCTGGACGCCGCCAGGCCGGCGCTGGAGCGCTGGATCGAGGCCTATTGTCAGCGCGCGATCGACGACGGCACGCCGCCCGACGACCGCCGCGCGCGCATGAATGCCGCGAATCCCCGGTACGTGCTCCGCAACTACCTCGCGCAACAGGCGATCGATCGCGCCGGGCAGGGCGATGCGTCCATGATCACCGAACTGCTCGACGTGCTGCGCCATCCGTACGACGACCAGCCGGGCCGCGAGCGGTTCGGCGAGCGCCGACCCGACTGGGCGCGTGATCGCGCCGGCTGTTCGATGCTCTCCTGCAGTTCCTGACAGCGCTGTCGGGCGCAGGTGTTCGACGGGCTGTCGACGATCAGGAACGCCGGCGCAGCACCAGTTGCCGGTCGCGCTGGACGACCTCGAAATGCCGCAGGAAGTTCTGGCCGAGCAATGCAACCTCGCCGAGCAAGGGACTGACGGCAACCGTCGCACCGCTTACTTCCATGCAATCGGCCTTGACCGTCTGGTCGCGGAACAGCCGCCCCTCGACCGTGCCTCCCGCCGTATCGAACGGCGCAGCAACGCCACCGTCGAGCCCGGCCTGGCGGGCAGCCAGCGGTCCGAGCGTCACGTAGCTCGCTCCCGTGTCGACCATGAAACGCACCGGTGCGCCGTTGACCTGTCCGTCGAAATAGAAGTGCCCGTCGCGGGCAACGGTAGTCGCGATCTCGGTGACCCCGGCCATCGAGTCGCAGGACCGCACCACCGCGGGCTGTGTCGCCTGCCGCACCAGCAGGTAGCCGCCACCGATCAATCCGAGCCAGACCAGCGCAGCGATGGCGTGGCCTTTCATGCGCAGCCCGGGCGAGGCACAATCGGTGGCGTTGCGGTGCGGGTGCTCATTGGAGATTGGCGGATGACATGACGACGATGACGTTTACGGACTTCGTGCCAGGCAAGACGATCGGACACGATCGCTTCACGGTGGACGCGCCCTGGCTCGCCGGATGGGCCACGGCGGTGCCGGGGGCGGCGCCTGCGCCGGGTGCCATGGCAATGGCACTGGCGATGCGATCGTACCTGAGCATCCTGTGCGATCGCACGCCCGGGAACATCCACGCCCATCAGACGTTGTCGCTCCGGCGTCCGGTGGTGGCGGGCGACACGGTCGTATCCACGCTGGCCTGCGAGCACGTGGAGCTGCGCAACGGGCGCCGGCGGGTGGTGCTGGCCCTGACGGCGGCGGACGCCGCCGGCGCGGCGCTGTACCAGGCGCAGATGACGATTCTGTGGGCACGATGAACCTGCCGGCGGCACTGGTCGAGACCACGCTGCAAGTCGCGCGTCCGATGCTGGTGGCCTATGGCGAACTGACCGGCGATTCGAACCCGATCCATCTCGACCCGGCGTTCGCGGCGACCACCGCCTATGGTCGCTGCATCGCGCACGGCACCTTGTCGCTCAACGCGCTCTGGCAGTCGATCGGTGCGACCTTCGATGCCGCGACCGCCGCCTGCCTCGACCTCGACATCCGCTTCACCGCACCGGTATTCGTCGGCGAAGTGCTGACCGGCGGCGGCACGCTGCTTCCCGGGACCGGCGGACGCTACGACGTGTGGGTCCGGGCCGGCGACCGCACGGTGATCGCCGGCGAACTCGACGTGCGACCGCCGCCGCTCACGCCTTCGGCGCCAGATACTTCTTCGTGATCGCCGCGCCGACGGTGTATTTCGGATCGACGAAGTTGCCCAGCCGCACTTTGCCGCACTGGCTCAGCATCATGTAAGCGTCCCACTTGTCGAAGCCGTAGTCGCGCACCATCCACAGCACCAGTTCCTTGTAGGCGATGCGGGTGGCGTCTTCCAGCGGGCGGGCGCTGCCGATGGCCATGATCACCTCGTCGTTCTCGAGACGCGGCCAGTCGATCTTCCACGCCTTGATGAGATCGACCCGGATGGTGGTGGTGGTCGCGTATTCGACGGCAACACCACAGACCTCGCCATCACCCTGGCAGGCGTGGGCATCGCCGATGAACAGGCGGCCGCCGGGCGAGCGCACCGGCAGATAGGTGATGCTGCCCGGCCCCATGTCGGGCAGATCCATGTTGCCACCATGATTGTCGGGCGTGAGCGAATTGATGGAGTCGATCTCGGGCGAGCAGCTCAGGGTCCCGATGTGCGGCTTGTAGGGCAGCGTGACCCGGTCGCTCCAGTACACCCATTGCTCGTCGACATTGACCTTGCGGATCACCTCGGGCAACGGATCGTTCAAGATCGCGGTGTAGGCGGTGCCGGTCAGCGCCCCGAACTCGGGGATCATGCAGCATGTGCCGCGCGGATTGGGACCCCGCGGCACCATCGACTCGATGTAGACGGCGATGACGTCGCCCTTTTCGGCACCCTCGATCATGATCGGACCGTTCTGCGGGTTGAGGAACGGCACCGTCAGCTTCTCGCTGATGCTGTCCTGCTCCGACTTGATGGCGCCGTCGAACGCATCGCGGGTCTCGACCACCACGCGATCGCCAGGCTTGATGTGCAGCACCGGATCGGAATAAGGGCCCATGGTGTAGTGATACTTGCCCTGCTTGGCTTCGGTGAGCTCATGGGTCGCGGCGACGCGCCCCTTGGCGACGCCCCGGGTTGTCATGATCGATGTGTCGAGCCAGCTCATGTTCTCTCTCCTCGTGACTGGGTTTGCAGATGCAAATTACACGGCCAGGTAACGGCGCACAACCGAATCGTCGGCCAGTTGCGCGGGCGCAACCTCGTCCACGATCCGCCCCTTGTCCATGACGTAGCAGCGCTGCGCCAGCGACAGGATCATGTCGATGTTCTGCTCGACGAACAGCACGCTGAGCCCGATCTCTCGATTGAGCTCGCGCACGTTGCGCGCGATCTGCTGGACGATCGAGGGCTGGATGCCCTCCGACGGTTCGTCCAGCAGGATCAGGTCGGGATTGCCGATCAGCGCGCGACCGATGGCGAGCTGCTGCTGTTCGCCGCCGCTCATGGTGCCGGCCTGCTGGTCCTGCCGGGACTCCAGGATCGGGAAATAGCGCAGCACCAGGTCGAGGAGCTTCTCCCGTCCCGGGCCGCCGATGGTGCGCCCCATCATCAGGTTCTCGCGCACGGTCAGGCGCGGAAAGATCTGCCGTCCCTGCGGGATGTAGCCGATGCCGCGCAAGGCACGCGTGTTGGCCGGCTCGCGGGTGACATCGGTGCCCGAATAGGTGATGGCGCCGCGCGTGCCCGGGAGCAGGCCGATCAGACTCTTCATGAGCGTCGACTTGCCGACGCCGTTGCGGCCGATGATCGCGACGATCTCGCCGCGCCCGACCCGGAAGTCGATGCCCTGCAGGATCGGCGTGCGCCCGTAGCCTGCATGCAGGTCCCGCACGTCGAGGATGGTGCGTTCGTCGGCCATGTCAGTACTGCCCGGCCGCCCGAAGGTACTGACACGCCCCCTCAGGGGGCAGCGAACGAAGTGAGCGTGGGGGTGGGAGTTTCATTCCTTGCCGAGATAGATGCGTGCGACGTCGTCGTTGTTCACGACCTCGTCGAGCGTGCCCTCGAGGAACACCTTGCCGAAATGCAGCACGGTCACCTTGCGGGCGATCTGCCGCACGAACGTCATGTCGTGCTCGATGACGACGATCGTCATACCGTCGGCGTTCAGGCGCTTCACCAGTTCGCCGGTCTTGAACGTCTCCTCGGGCGACATGCCGGCCGTGGGTTCGTCGAGCAGCAGCAGCTTGGGCTGCAGCGCAATGGCCATGCCGATCTCAAGCCACTGCTGCTGGCCGTGCGACAGGTTGCCGGCCGCGAGCTGGCGGCTGGGGCCGAGGTCGAGGAACGACAGCAACCGATCGGTCTCGTCATCCATCTGCGCCGGGGCGACCTTGCGCTGCAAGGCGATGCGCAGGTTCTGCTCCACCCCGAGTTCGAGAAAGATGCCGGGAACCTGAAACTTGATGCTGAGTCCCCGGCCGACCCGCCGGTGCGATCTGAGGGGGGTGATGTCCTGCCCGTCGAAGAAGACCTGTCCCGCGCTGGGCTGGTAAGTACCGATGACGAGCTTGAACAAGGTGCTCTTGCCGGCGCCGTTGGGGCCGATCAGGCACCGCACTTCGCCGGCTTCGATAGCGAGGCTGACCCCGTTGGTCGCGCACAGGCCGCCGAAGAACTTGCTCAGGTTTCGCGTTTCGAGGAGCGCGGACATGTCAGGATCGCCCGGCCGCCCGAAGGTACTGACGCGCCCCCTCGGGGGGCAGCGAACGAAGTGAGCGTCGGGGCCGTTTCATCCTAGATGGCCTCGCCGTTCGCGCCGGCCTCGGCGGCAATGCCCGGCGCAGGTACGCGCCCGCGCCGCAACACCCGTCCGACGCCACGCGCCACCAGCAGCACCAGCCCGTCGGGGGCGAGCATCACGACCAGGAGCAGGATGCCCCCCATCAGCACCAGGGCATACTGCGCCCCCCTCACGGCGAGGGTCTGCGAAACCCAGAGCAGGAACACCGTGGCCACCAGCGTGGTGGTGATGTCCTTGCGTCCGCCGGCGGCAGTCCACACGATCGGCAGCGCGGCCGCGGTCAGCCCCATCGCCGAAGGCGTGATGTAGGAACCCCACGTGGTGTAGAGCACACCGCTGATGCCGGCCAGGGTGCCGCCGATGGTGAACACCGCCAACTGGTACAGACGGACGTTGTAGCCGAGCATCTCCGCGCGATCGGGATTCTCGCGAATTGCCACCAGGACATTGCCGAAGCGCGAGTTCACCAGCCAGCGCAGGGCCAGGTAGACCACGATCACCAGCGCCAGCACGAACCAGTAGAACGGGTTGCCGTCGAGCATGATGCTGTCGTCGCCGAACCACGGAATGGTCAACGGCGGCATGCCGGACATGCCGTTGAAGCCGTTGAGGCGCGCGCTGCCGATGGCCCATTCCGGACCCGCGGTCTGTGCCATGAAGGTTTCGATGACCAGCGTGATCGACAGGGTGACGATGCCGACGAAGACATCGCGCACACCGCCGTAGAACATGAAGTAACCGACCACGGCCGCGAGCAGCGTCGGCAGGATCAGTGCGCCGACGAAAGCGACCCAGGTCAGCCCGTGGGCCTCGCCCAGGTTGATGCTGATCACGCCGTAGCCGTAGCCGGCGAGTCCGAAGAACGCGGTCTGGCCGAAGCTCAGGATGCCCGCGTGTCCCCAGATGAGCGACAGCCCCAGTGCCATGAAAGTCCAGAGCAGGAAGTACGCGAGATTGTTGACGATGAAGAACTCGGCGTAGAGCGGCACCGTGGCGAGCACGATCACGGCGACGACAAAGGACGACCAGAATATTCCACCCTTGCCGAGGGTTTGCGGACCATTGAAGCGGGAGAGCCAGTTCATGCGGTCGATGCCATGTTCAGGTCGATCCGCGCAGCATCCAGCCGCTGATGCCCTTGGGCAGCACGCGCACCACGACGATGACCGTAAGCAGCAGGCCGACCTGCCCGATCAGTTGTCCGTAGGAGGCGGTGAGCACGCTCTGGATGAAGGCGAGCACTGCGGCGGCAGGTGCGGCGCCGAGCAGCACATCGGCACCACCGACCACCACGGTCACGAACGACTGGACGATAAACGCGGAACCCATCGTGGGCACTGTCGTCATGGTCGGCGCATACAGCGCCCCCGTCAGACCCGCCAATGCCGCCCCCAGGCCGAAGGTCAACGCATAGACCCGGTCGGTGTCGACGCCGAGCGCCCGCGCCATCGACGGATTCTGGATGGTGGCCCGGGCGCGCACGCCGAACGGGGTCTTCATGAACAGCCAGTAGATGCCGCCGAGGATCAGCAGGGCGATGACCGGTAGCAGGATCCGGTACCAGGAGAACGAGAGTCCGGCGAGATCGAAACTGCCGAACGGGGTCTTGAGACCCTCGATCGACGGACCGACGACGATCAGCATCCCCTGGGTCGCGATCAGGCTGATCGCCCAGGTCGCGACGATGGAGTCGAACAACCGCGTGTACAGGCGGCGGATGACGAAGTATTCGATGAGCATGCCGATGACGCCCGCCGCCAGCGCACCGAGAATCATGGCCAGCGCCAGCGGCAACCCCGCGCGTGCGGTGAGCACGGTGACATACGCGCCGCACATGATGAATTCGCCATGCGCGAGATTGATGACCCCCATCATCCCGAAGATGATGGCGAGCCCGACGGACGACAGGATCAGGAACGCGAACGTGTCCGCGAACTGGTACAGGAAACCGATGATGGTGGCCAGCAAGACAATGGTCTCCGAGGTTTGAGGGCGGCGGCGCAGCGGCGGCGCCGCCGCGGAACACGGCGGTTCACGACCAGGGGGAGAAACACCGGGGGGACAACCGATCGCACATGGCCGCCCCCCTCCCGACCAGATGGAGGCTTACTTCTTCGGCGGCGAGCTCGGCGTGTACTGCGACGTGTCGTCTTTCTTTGACAGGTCGCAACCGACACTGCCCAGCCAGTACGGCTTGATGTCGTTCCAGACCTTCGGGATCTCGACCGAGTGGTCGGCCTTTACGTGCACCAGGTAGATGGTATGGCTTTGATGGTGGCTCTTCGGGTCGATGCAGACCTTGCCGGAAGGACCATCGGTGCAGATGTTGCCGCTCTCGAGTGCCTTGCGCACCAGCTTCATGTCGGTGCTGCCGGCCTTTTCCACGGCCATTTTGTACAGGTAGACCACGTTGTAGGCGTTGGCAGCCTCCTGGTTGATGTAGGGCGCATCCGGGAACTTGGCGTGGAAGCGCTTCTTGAAGTCGTTGCTCGCGGGCGAGTCGATCTCCTCGATGTAGTTGGCGGTGACATACATGTCTTTGAGCGCCGGCGCCTTGAAGCGCTTGTGCTCGTAGGCCTGGCCGACATTCACCGAACTCGCCATCGGGATGTTCAGGCTGGCCGCGGCCTGCTGCTCGTAGAAGGACGCCTGGTTGGCACCCACAAGGAGCGTCACCAGCACATCCGGCTTCGCCTTCTGGATGTTCTGAATGGTCTGGCTGAACTGGGAGACGCTGAGCGGAATGAACTCCTCGCCGACCATCGTGCCGCCCTTTTCCTTGACGATGTTGCGCACCCATTCGGCCGAGATCTGACCGAAGTTGTAGTCGGCGGCGATGGTGTAGACCTTCTTGCCGTACTTTTCCATCATCCACGGGATGAGCGTCGAGAACTGCTGCTCGGGCACGGCGCCGGTCACGAACACGTTGGAATCGCAGACGCCGCCTTCGTACTGGTTGTTGTAGAAGTAGAGTTGCTTGTAGCGGTCCATGATCGGCCGGATGGCTTCGCGCGAAGCGCTCGAGAACCCGCCGAAGATGACGTCGACCTTGTCCTTCTGGATCAGGCGCCGGGCGAATTCCTGGAAGCGGGTGTTGTCCGACTGCGTGTCGTAGTGCGTCAGCTTGATCGGCCGGCCGAGGATGCCGCCCTTGGCGTTGATCTCCTCGACTGCGAGTTGCGTGGCCTGGATCTTCGGAATCACGGCAATGGCGAAATTGCCGGACTGGTCTTCGAGCAGACCGATCTTGACCGGATCGGCGCCGACCGCGGGAGTGGTGAAGCCAGCAATGGCAGCGGCAATGGCCGCGATGCCGACGGCTGTCCGGTACTTGTTCATGTTCGGGTCTCCTGAAGTGATGTGGCTCTCGGGTGCGGCACACGGTTTCGAACCAGCACAACGCCCTCCCGCCCGCGGCACCGGGTTGCGCCGCGTTTATGATGATGACACGTCCCGGGCGACCATGAGTGTCCCTCGAAAGGATGAAAATCGCAGGTCCGCTGCCAATCGTTTGCAATGCGTCGCAGCAATCACCGCGCCACCGCGCCCGGTAGGCGTTGGTTCATGAATCAGCCGGATTGTCGATCCGGGGGTCGGAATCTCTCGCATGAACCCGGGTCTCGAAAGGTGCGCCGCACCACCGGCGTTGCTCGATTGCGGTGCGGACAGCCCCCGGACAACGCCGAATTCGTCGCAGCGGCGCGCGGCGCTGACGCCCACTCATTCCGCAGCGGGCGGCGCCCCGGCGTCCGTCAATGGCAGCGACAGGTGCACGACGTCGTCTTCCGCCGGACGCAACGGATGGCGCGTGAAGCCGCACTCCCGCGCCAGGTCCAGCATCTCCGTGTTCCCGCGCAGGACCACGCCGACCAGCACCTGCGTACCCTCGGCGCGCGCATAGCGCACCAACTGGTCGAGCAGCAGGCGGCCGAGCCCCTGGCCTTTGCAGTCCGAGCGCACCAGTGTGCGCGAAGCTCGCATCGAGGCCCAGGGCGGGGGGCATGAGGCCCAGGCAGTTGGGTCCGAGCACCCGCAGCACAGCCGGGCGCGCGGCGTGGAGCATGGCCTGCTTGCCGGCGGCACTCATGCCGGCCGTCATCACGATGACCGCCCGGGTGCCGTGAGCGGCGATCTCGGCGATCAATCCGGGCACGGTTGCCGGCGGCGTGCAGACCACGGCGAGATCGGACACGACCGGCAGATCTGCCGCGCGTGCGAACACCGGTTCCCCGTCGATCTGCCGATGCCGCGGATTAACCGCGTGGATCGTGCCGCCGAATCCGCCTTTGCGCAGATTGCGCCAGCCGGTCGCCCCGACGCTGCCGGCGCGCGGCGATGCACCGAACATCGCGACCGACCGCGGCGCCAGCAGCCGCTCGAGGTTGCGGATGCTCACCGCCGGGCCTCACTCAACCGTCTGTGCCAGCAGCGCCTGAACGACGAAACGGTGGTTCTTCACCTGAGCGACAGCGAGTGAGGTCGAGTGCGAGTCGCGGCCTTCGACCATCAGGAAGGCCGGCTGGCCATCCGAACAGCGCTCACCCGTCGGATCGCAAGCGAAGGCGGGGCGATTGCCACGGCGACCCGCGTCCGATGGCGACGCGCCGACGAACACGTCGATGCCGGTCACCGCCGCGATCTGGCGCCACGCCACGCTCCAGGGCCCCCACTCGGCCCCGGCAACACAGATGGTGAGCCCATCGATGGGCCCGGCGCTCATTTCCTGCATGGTCATCAGATCCGCCAGCATACGCGTCGGGTGCGGATCCCTGGTCAGCACGTTCGATACCGGCACCGCCGCCGCCCGCTTCAAGGCCAGCATGAACGCCTCACCCATGCCGTCGCACTCGATCGCGTCGTACAGGCGTCCGAGGATCCGTCCGGCATCGCCCATGTCCCCCGATGCGGTGAGCCGCAAAGTGCGCGGCGGAATGTGCGTCACCTGCGCCCCAAGGCCCAGCGCGGCCATCGTGAAGACATCGGACCCGGTGCCGGCGGACCGATCGCCGAGCACGGCCATGTGCTTGCCTTTCAGGGGCACGCCCCGCCCCTGCGCCTGCTTGAGCGAGCGCGCGGTCGCGAGGAGGGTCTGAACGTCGTCCGACGACAGTTCGTCGATCGACCACAGACCCCGTTTGTGCAGTTGTTGATTCATGAACCGGCCGACGCAGGCCTGCTGCTCCGGAAGCAGCAGGCGTCGGGAAGGCTATCGGCAGCGTCCGCCGTCGATGTTGATGGCGATCAAGATCGACCCCACCCCGGAACCCGTCGATACAAAGCGTTTACAAAATGTTACCCATTGAGGCGGGCGGTTGGCGTGGCGTTTTCAGTCGGCATCCAGACTGGCATCAACCAACAAGGAGCCGACCATGTCCACGATCACCGAACCGAACCCGACGTCCCAAACCTGCACCGGCGAGCGCATCGATCACACCCTGGCCCTGCTGAAGCAAAGGGTGCCGATGACGCGCCGGGTGGTACGAACAGGCGACTTCGTGTATCAGGCCGGCGATCACCTCACCTGCCTGCATGTGATCAACGCCGGTTTCTTCAAGACGGTGAACCTGTCGCCCGACGGCCGCGAACAGGTGGTGGGCCTGCACTTCAAGGGCGACTGGCTCGGCTTCGACGGCATTGCCGAAAACCAGTTCGCCTGCGACGCGATCGCCATGGACATCGGCGAGATCTGGACGGTGCGCTATGACGCCCTGCTGGCCGCCTGCGCGACGACGCCAGCGCTGCTCTCGGGAATCCATGCTGCGATGAGCCGGGAGATCGGTCGCGATCGCGACACCATGCTGGCGCTGTGTACGTTGCCGGCCGATGCCCGCGTGGCCGATTTCCTGCGTTACTGGGCCGACTCGATGGCGCAGCGCGGCCTGCGCACCGACCAGATCACGCTGCGCATGACGCGCGCCGAGATCGGCAACTACCTGGGCATGAAGCTCGAGACGGTGAGCCGGGCGCTGTCGCGCCTCGAGCGCGACAAGGTGATCGGGTTCACCGAGAAGGGGCGGCGCGACGTGCACATTCCCGACGTTCGTGCCCTGAGCGACTTCGTACAGCGCAGCCTGGCGCACGCCGCCTGCTGAGAGGACAACCCCCCCAGCCTTCCTCCGGTCGGCACCCCCCAATGGGGGGCTGCTTGCTTGGGGCGGCCCGGCGCTGCGCTGACCACCCCCCCAGCCTTCCTCCGGTCGGCACCCCCCAATGGGGGCTGCTTGCTTGCGGGCTGAGCGGCGCTGAGGACTCCGCGCCGCCGGCACGTCAACGGATGGGCGCGCCGACAGCCCGGGCCACGGCGTGCGCCAGTGCGGCCCGGTCGAAGGGTTTGCGCAGGACCTCCCAGGCCAGTGCACCGGTGCCCTCGATCGTCTCGGCCGAATAGCCGGACATCAGCAGGACGGCGGTGGCGGGATAGCGGGCCAGGACCTGACGGGCAAGTTCGGTGCCGCGCATGCCCGGACCCAGCATGACGTCGGTGAGCAGGAGATCGCGGCGTGCCGGCAACACCAGGCTCGCGAGGGCCTGTTCACCGTTGCCGAACTCCTCGACCCGACAGCCGAGCCACTCGAGGTGGTGCCGGACCACGTTCCGCACCTCGGGCTCGTCCTCGACCAACAGCACCCGAAGTCCTGCGGGGACGGGATTCTCATGCTCGCTTTCGCGACCGGTCGCAGCGACATCGTCCGGCGGACGACGCAGGATGATCGTCACGGTGGTGCCGGCGCCTGGCGCACTCGCGAGGCGGATCGTCCCTTTCGATTGACGGACGAAACCGTAGACGGTGCTCAGCCCGAGGCCGGTGCCGCGCCCGCTTTCCTTGGTGGTGAAGAAGGGTTCGAACGCGCGTTCGCGCACGTCCTCCGGCATGCCCTCGCCGGTATCCGCGATCTCGATCGCCACGTATCCCGCCGCGCTGTCCGCCCCCCAGCCCAGTTCTGCCGCCACGTCGGCCGGCAATTCGGTGCACGGCCGGCACGTGAAAGAAATCAGGCCGCCGTCGGGCATCGCATCGCGCGAATTGATCGCGATGTTGAGCAGCGCCGATTCGAGCTGCCCTGCATCCGCCAGGCACGGCGGGCATGACGGCGGCGTATCGACCTCGATGCGGATGCGCTGGTCGACCGTCCGGCGCAGCATGTCCGCCAGCGAATGCAGCAGCGTACCGATGTCGACACGGCTGGGGCTCAGCATCTGGCGCCGGGAGAATGCCAGCAGCTTGCCGGTCAGCTCGGCGCCGCGGCGGCTGGCTCTCGTCGCCGCCGCCAGCATCTGCTGTGCGCCGGCGTCGGCGGCGAGAGCCCGATGGTCCTCGAGCACCTGCAGGTTGCCCTGGATGATGGTCAGCAGATTGTTGAAGTCGTGGGCGATGCCGCCGGTCAGCTGGCCCACGGCTTCGAGCCGCTGGGCATGACTCAGCCGGGCCTCGGCCTGGGTTCGTTGCAGGCTGGTGGCGAGCAGCGCCGACAGGGCTTCCATGAACCTCACCTCGGCATCGGCAAAGTCGCGCACGCGGACCGACCATGCGGCGAGCACGCCGATAATCGTGCCCTTGTCGTTCAGCGGCACCCCGAGAGCGCTGCGCGCGCCGAACAACAGGAGCCGATCCGGGACGTCGAAGCGGTTCTCCTGCTCGAGATCCGGCGCGATGAGCGGGACAGAATTCGCCATCACCCAGCCGATCGGCGTATCCGCTCGGTTGGCATATCGCGGCGGCGATGCTGCGTCGAGGACGCTGCCGAACGCGCTGGCGACGCGCAACGACTGCCGGTCGGGCTCAAGCAGGAATACCGCCGCCGCGTCGACCTCCAACGCCTCGGCGACCACCGACGGCACCCGCCGCAACAGCTCGTGCGGATCGCGCGTGTCGACGGCGAGATGACCCACCTGGGCGACGAAATCGTTGTAGCGCGCACGCTGTAGCGCCTGGCGCACCCGCGGATAGGCGGCCACACTGCGTATCGCCGTGACGACATAGGGCAAGCCGCCATCCTGCAACGGACTCAGGGCAATCTCCACCACGACCTCGCTGCCGTCGCGCCGCCGGGCGACGAGCTCGGCGTGAGTGCCCATGGCCCGGGGCCGCGGATCGCGCGCATAGGCGCCGCGGTAATCGGCATGGCGCGAGCGCACGCCCTCCGGCACCAGCGTCTCCACCGGCAGGCCGGCCAGTTCGTCCGTCGTGTAGCCCAGCAACTCGGCCGCCGCCGGATTGGCGAGGACGATCACACCCCGGTTGTCCACCAGCAGCAGGGCATCCGGATAGGCCAGGAACAGCGAGCGGTACACCGATGGTTCGTCGAACCCGACGGGGTCGCGGCCCGTGGTCACGCCGGCGTCACGCGCGGTACGAACAGATAGCCGGCGCCGCGGACCGACTTGATGAGCTGGGGATCCTCGGGGTCGGTCTCCAGTTTCCGTCGCAGCCGCGCCACCTGGACGTCGATGGTCCGGTCGAACGGGCCCGCCTCCCTGCCGCGGGTGCGCTCGAGCAGGAAATCGCGCGACAGGACCCGGCCCGGATTCTTCGCGAACACGCACAACAGATCGAATTCGCCACCGGTCAGCGCGACCGACTGTCCGTCGGCAGTTGTCAGGTTCCGCGTCGCGAGGTCGATCACCCAGACCGCGAAGCCCAGGCGTTCCGACCCGGCAGGGATCGCAGGCACGGCAGCGGGATCGGGCACGGTTGCCGTGCGCCGCAGCACCGCCTTGATGCGGGCCAGCAGCTCGCGCAGATCGAAGGGCTTGGTGACATAGTCGTCGGCCCCGATTTCCAGTCCGACCACCTTGTCGACCGCGTCGCCCCGGCCGGTGACGATCACCAGACCGCAGCTCCAGTGCTCACGCAACTGGCGGGCGATGACGAAGCCGTCTTCTCCCGGCAGGCCGAGGTCGAGCAGCACGAGGTCGGGGGGGTCGGCACCCATCAGCGCCGTGAGCGCCTTGCCCGAGTGCAGCTCGCTCGCCCGGTATCCCTGCGCGCTCAGGTACCCGGCCAGCAGGCGGGTGATGTCGGGCTCGTCGTCGACGACGGCAATATGGAAGGCACTCACCCCCCCGATTCTCCTACAACCCGGAGATCGGTGAACCCCGGGGGCTGCCGCCAGCCCCCGGCTCGCCTCAATGCGCCATGAGTACCGGCACTGCCATCGACCGGAGCACCGTGCGCGAAGCCCCGCCGAGCACAAGTTCGCGCGCCCTGCTGTGACCGTAGCAACCCATCACGAGCAGATCCGCCCCGACCGCCGCGGCCAGCACGAGCAACGCCTCGCCGGCCGCCCCGGCGGAAACCGCGGCCGGTGCCGGATGGAAAATGGTCTCGACGCCGTGTCGCCGCAGGAACAACTCGATGGCACCGGACGCGCTTCCATCCGCCGCAAGAAGATGCACCTCTGCCGCCGAACGGATCAGGGGCAGCGCGGCGGTCAGCGCCCGCGCGGCCTCGGGCACCGGCTTCCAGGCGATGAGGACCCGCTTGCCGACCGGGCCGACCAGGCCGGCATGGGGCAGCACGATCGCGGGCTTGCCGCTGGCGATCAGGACCGATTCGACGAAGTCCGACGGCACGTCCCCGGTTGCGCTTCCTGCCGGATCTGCCTGGCCCAGGATCAGCAGATCCGCATACAGGGCCTGATCCACGAACGCCGCGACCGGCGG
>JAYTTO010000201.1:0-5813 GCA_043744975.1 Betaproteobacteria bacterium
CGGTTGCGCGCGATGGAACCGCACACGCGCGGATCGAAGGTGAACCGGGTGGGACGGGGTCCCCTCGACCTCGGCGGGGCGGGCTGACTCCTTGAGGGACAGAAGCCGGCGATGACGTTCTGCGGCGTGTTCCGGCACCCCGCTCGCCGGTCCTGCCGGGCAATCTTTTCTGTCCTCCCCCTGACCGACGCGCCCAGGCGTGCTCAGAGCGCACCGTCAGGTCCCATCGATCGTCCCATTGTTCGACGCAACACCTTGTGCCGGCGCCGATTTCCGGCTGACCGTGCCCGCGGCGAGATTGCTGGCCAACCGTCCGGACGGCAGTGGCCGGGGTTGTTGTGCTACACGGGCACAGCTTCTGCTCTAGGCATCGTGACCATAAGAGAGCGCCAATAAACTTACAAATAAATAGATTGATGTCACGAAAAAGTACTTTATAGGTAGATATTTCCTGTCAAGGTCGATATGGCGCCCGATCTCGTGTCGGTATCTACCCTCTTTCGATGCGGTTCCAATTCAGGAGTTTGTTCATGAAGAAACTGATCGTCGCAGTTGCGCTCGCCGGCGCCTTCGGCCAAGCCCATGCCATCTCGATTGATGCGGCCCTTGGCCAACTGCTGTCCACGGAGGCCGGCGCTGTCACCGAAACCTTTGCCGGCGGTCTGCCGGCCAACTACAGCGGCGGCATGATCCGCACTGGCCCGGGCAACCCGTCCGGCGTGTCTGCGGCGCCGCCCGGGATCATCGACAACTACTACACGGTCGGTCCCAACAACCCCGATACGACCACCGGCCTGGTCGGTACCGTGGACTTCTCCGCCACCCCGCTGAAATATTTCGGCTTCTACATGGGCTCGCCGGACACCTACAACGTGCTTGAGATCTTCAACGGCGGCACGCTGCTCAAGACCTACACGGGCGTCGACTTCGCTGCGGCGGCGGGTACGATCCCTGATGGCAACCAGAGCGTGGGCCTGTTCGTGAATATCCGCGCCGGCGCCGGCGAGCAGTTCGACCGGGTCAGGTTCGTGACCAATCCCTCCATCAATGCGTTCGAGACCGACAACCACGCGACGGTCGCGGTGCCTGAGCCGGGCACCTACGCCATGATGGGTCTGGGCCTCGCCCTGTTCGGCCTGGCGGGTCGCCGCCGGATGGGCAAGAAGTAATCCCCCGCAGTCGTTGCGCCCGGCGGCCGGCATGGTCACCCGTTGCGCAAAACGCCCACGGCGCAACCCGTGGGCGTTTTTTTCTCCCGAGGGCTGAGGAAAAATTCCTTGACCCCGGCATCCTGGAGCAGGTATAAGGCGCGGAGCAGGTTCTCTGTCGGTGAAGTGGCAGGTCAGTCGTTACCGTTTCTGCGGTACCCCCGGTCCCCGATCTTCCGTTCTTGGAGCACCCGCCGTCGGGCGATAGCCCATTTTCATTTTTTGCAAGGAAGACAAACGAATGAGTACCGGTATTGTGAAGTGGTTCAACGACTCCAAAGGCTTCGGCTTCATCAAACCCGACGGAGGCGGCGAGGACCTCTTCGCGCATTTCTCCGCGATTCAGGGCAGCGGGTTCAAGACGCTGCGTGAGAACCAGAAGGTGGAATTCGAGATCACCACTGGCCCGAAGGGCAAGCAGGCGACCAACATCCGCCCGCTCGACTGAGCTTTAGTCGGCCAGGTTGGAAAGAAGCCCGCGCAAGCGGGCTTTTTTTTGCGCCCCGATCAGGCGCCCGGTGCCGGCGACGCCTGAACAGCATCACGTCGAGAAACGTCGCGTCGAGCAAGCAGGCGGTCAGCACCTCGTACCCGGGCAGCAGGTCGGCGATGTTCCCGGCTTTTTCCATGAAGCCCGGGCCGTTGGTGCCGAACCGGAAACTCATCGCGATGCCCGATACGACCCCGAGGGCAAATGTGAGGGCAAACGTGAGCGCAAAGACCTTGACCCGGAGGCGGTAGGTGCCCCCGACCCAGACTGCTGCGACGGACGAAAAAAAGCCCGATCCTGGATCGGGCCCGGGGCGGTATCCCTCGCGGGATTACTTGCCGACGCCGTGGCGTTTCCAGATCTCCGCACTGACCTTGGCCTGCTCGTTGGCAAGCGAAAGCACCCAGAACAGACATCCGACCACCACCAGAAGCGGTCCGCCGAGAAGCAGTACACCAGTCATGACGATATCCCTTCGACAGATCGAAAAAACGTGATTCTAGAGGATGACGCACCCTGCTGCCACCCGAAGCGGGCAAGGCAGGCAAGAGCCGGCCACCGGTCAGTGACCGTGAATCGGGTGCGGCTGGTAGGGTTCCGCCAGCGCTGCAAGTTCCTCGTCGGACAGTTTCACCGCCAGAGCGGCGACCGCGTCGTCGAGATGCTGCATGCGGCTTGCGCCGACGATCGGCGCGCTCACGCCCGGCTGGTGCAACAGCCAGGCCAGCGCCACCTGGGCGTTCGGAATACCGCGCTGGCTCGCGATTTCGCCGACCCGGGCGACTACGTCGAAATCGCTGTCCTGGTAGTACATGCGATGTGCGAAGTCGTCGCTCTTGGCCCGCATCGTCTCGCCCTTGTCTTGCTTGTGCCGGTTGCCCGCGAGGAAGCCACGCGCGAGCGGGCTCCACGGAATCAGTCCCACGCCCTGATCGCGGCAGAGCGGAATCATCTCGCGCTCTTCCTCCCGGTAGACCAGGTTGTAATGGTTCTGCATGGTCACGAAGCGGGCGCCACCGGCGCGCACGGCGGTCTCCTGCATCTTGCCGAACTGCCAGGCGTACATGCTGGAGGCGCCGATATGGAGCGCCTTGCCGGCCCGGACCACGTCGTCCAGCGCCGTCATGGTCTCCTCGATCGGCGTATGCGGGTCGAACCGATGGATCTGGTAGAGATCGACGTAGTCGGTCTGCAGCCGCCGCAGCGATTCGTCGATCGAATGCAGGATGTGCTTGCGCGACAGGCCGCGCGCGTTCGGGGCATCGCCCATCGGCATGCAGACCTTGGTGGCGATCACTACCTGGTCGCGTCCCGGGCCGAACGCCTTCAGCGCCCGCCCGAGCACCGCTTCGCTCTCGCCGAGCGAATACACGTCGGCCGTGTCGAAGAAATTGATGCCCAGTTCGAGCGCGCGCCGCAGGAACGGCTGGGACGCCGCTTCATCCTGCACCCAGTCGCGCCACTTGGACGACCCGTAGGTCATGCAGCCGAGGCAGATGCGTGAGACTTTGGTGCCGGTGGCACCGAGATTGACGTGATCCATCGCGAGGTCGGACCGGGATGATCGGGAGGAGTCCCGAGTATAGGGTGCGCCCGGGGTGCGTGCCCCTGCGCCCCGGTCCGTGGCGCGCCGATAATCCCCCCATGTCTGGAACCCCCCATCGGCGCGCTCGTGGTTTCACCCTGGTCGAGATCCTGGTGACGCTCGGGATCGTGGTGCTGCTCACGGCGCTGGTCACCCCGATGATCGTCGCCGCCGTCCAGCGCGGCAAGGAGGCGGAACTGCGGACCGCGTTGCGCCAGATCCGCCAGGCGATCGACGACTACCGCGAAGCCGTTAGCGAGGGGCACATCGCCCGGCTCCCGGGGCAGTCTGCCTATCCCGCATCGCTGGCGATCCTGGTCACCGGGGTGCCCGACCCGCTCGACGCCGCGGGGCACCGTCTGTACTTCCTCCGGCGCATCCCCGGCGATCCGTTCCATCGCAGCGACGCGACGCCGCCGGAAGACACCTGGGCCCTGCGCAGTTCGGTCTCCGATGCGGACCGTCCGGAGCCCGGTGCCGATGTCTACGACGTGTACTCGCGATCGATGGGGACCGGCACCAATGGCATCCCCTACAGCCGATGGTGAAGCTGCCTGCCACCGCCCGCTCGCAAGGCGGCTTCTACCTGATGGCGGTGATCATGCTGAGCTTCGCCGTCGCGGTGCTGATGGCGGCGCTCACCCGCTTGTGGGAAGGGGAACTCGTGCGGGATCGCGAACGCGACCTGCTCTGGACCGGACGCCAGTTCGCCCGGGCGCTGACCAGCTATCGCGCGCTGACGCCGCCGGGCGAGCCGACGGCACCGGCCGGGATCGGCGACCTGCTGCTCGATCGGCGGCTGGATCCACCGGTCCGCCACCTGCGCCGATCCTACCTGGATCCGGTGACGGGCAAGGCCGACTGGGGACTGGACCGCGACCCGGATGGCCGCATGGTCGGCATCCATTCGCTGTCGTTGCAGCAGCCGCGCAAGCCCGACGGCTTCTGGCCGCAGGACCACGCCCTCGGCGCGTCGGCGCGCTATGCCGACCGGGTGTTCCGACCCGACCCGCTGGTCATCGTGCCGGTCGTTGCCCCGGCACCGGCGGACGCCGGCGGATAGCATGACAACCCCCCCAGCCTTCCTGCGGTCGGCACCCCCCAATGGGGGGCCGGTTCGCTTGGGGCGGCCCGGCGCTCACCGCTCACCTGGCGCACTACTGGGCGAACTTGGCGACGTAAAGCGCGGTGATGCGCTTGGCGGCGCCGTCCTTGTTCATCGCATCGAGCGCGGTTTGCAGCGCCTTCACGGTAGCGCGCGGGGTCGACGTGCTGCAGGCCAGGTAGAGCTTCAGCTCCTGCGCCACCAGCACCTGCCTCAATTTGGGCCCCCCCACTTCGCGCGACAGCTTCTGCGCGGTGTACGCACTGGTGATCCACAGGTCGATGCGGGCCGGATCGTCCTTCGGCAGGTTGAGCCGGGGTGGATTCGACTTGTCCTCCGCCACGGCACGGATGCCGGTCACGGCGAACTGTGCGAGCAGTTCGAGTTTTGCATCGTTGATCACACCGCCGATGCGGTAGCCACGCAGATCCTCGATGCGGTCGAACCTGCCCGGGAAATCCTGCCGGCCGAACACGGCCCAGCGATTGACCCCGAGCGGGCCGACCCAAAAGAACAGGCGTTCACGGTTGTCGAGACGGGCGGTGGAATAGAGGCAGGTATCGCGGTCCTTCTGGGCGCGCGCATAGCCGTCGGCCCAGGTGACCGCCTCGAATTTGGCCGGAACGTCGGCGCGCTTCGCCATTTCGGTGATCAGTGCCGTCGATAGTCCCGAGACCGTGCCGGATTCGCTGTAGTTGAAGGGCGGGTTCTCGTCGGCGACGAAGGTCGTGGCGGCAGCGGTGAGCGGGCCGCAAACCAATAGCGAGAACAGGGCACGACGGTACATGGTGGGAAATCCTCGGGGAGCGGCGGGTGGCGCGATGCTATTCCCCCGGGTCGCGAATGCCAACAGGGTGCCCGACACAAGGGGTCGACGGGGCCAGGCGTCAGCTCGGGAGGTGGACCAGTCCACTCATGAGGCGCCGCGCGCCCCGGCTCATGAGCGACCGGTCGACGACCCAGCCGTCCGCGGTGCGACGCACTTCGGGGCCGATCGTCAACGTGCCGGCGACATGCCCGACCCTTACCGGGCAGGCCGGATCTCCGGTGCGCCGGCGCAGGCAACCCTGCACGACCGAGCCGGGCAGTGCGGCCGCCACCGACAGGGCGACCGCGCCGGTGCCGGTATCGGCGTGGTGCCGGGTGCCCCATCGACAGGATGCGCGCGACGAGGTCGATCGCGCCGGCCTCGATCCACCGGCCCGACGCCGTCGCGTAGCCCGCCGGCGGGGCGACGAACGAAGTTTCGGGGTGGCGGGGAGCCCGTGGCTTCCCATGTGGTCATCCGGGCGTCATGCTAGCGGACGACGGGCCCGGTCGAGGCCTGCACAACGTTACGGAGGCTTCATGTTCAAGCACCTGTTGGGCGCCCTTGTCTTTGTCGTCGCGGCTGCGGCCGGCGCGACCGAACCGATACGCATCGGC
>JAYTTO010000202.1:0-7156 GCA_043744975.1 Betaproteobacteria bacterium
TTTTTTCTGGAGGAGTTGCCATGAAGTCCAGCATCGCCCGAGTTTCAACGGCAGCAGCCGCCGTGCTGTGTGTCAGCCTTGCCGCACAAGCGGATGACGTGATCAGGATCGGCATTCCGGTCGGATTGAGCGGCGCCAACAGCGTCGTCGCCCCTTCGGTGGTGCAGTCCGCCGAACTCGCCGTCGAAGAGATCAACGCCGCCGGCGGCCTGCTCGGCAAGAAGCTCGCGCTCGAAGTCGCCGACGACGGTAGCGGCGCCGCCGGTGCGCAGAAGGCCTTCGACTCGCTCATCTTCCAGAAGAAGGTGGACGTGCTGATCTCGATGGAGACCAGTGCCGCCCGCAACGCCGGCCTGCCCATCGTCACCCGCGGCAAGACCCCATTCATCTACACCTCGTTCTACGAGGGCCGGTCGTGCAACAAGTACATGTACGTCAACGCCTGGGTGCCTGATCAACAGGTCGCGCCGATCGTCGATTACTTCAACAAGAACTACAAGGCAAAGACCTTCTTCCTGGTCGGCAGCGACTACGCCTTTGGTCGCGGCATGCTCGAGTTCACCCGCGGCTACGTCGAAAAGACCGGCGGCAAGGTCCTGGGCGAGGAATACCTGCCGATGGACGGGAGCGACTGGACCTCGGTGATCAGCAAGCTGAAGGCGTCCGGCGCCGATGCGCTGATCACGTCGACCGCTGGCGGCGCCCCCAATGTCACGCTTACCAAGCAACTGCGCGCCGCCGGCGTCAAGATTCCGTACGGCAACCTTGCCGTGGACGAGGGCACCGCCAAGAGCATGGGTGCGGACGCCGAAGGCATCTTCATCGCCGGGTCGTACTTCACCAACATCGATTCGCCGAAGAACAAGGCATTCATGGCCGCCATGCAGAAGAAGTTCGGCGCCAACCTCAAGACCCCGAACGATCTGTCGGTGCCGCAGTACGAGGCGGTGTGGGCCTACAAGATGGCGGTCGAGAAGGCCGGTTCGACCAAAGCGGACAAGGTGATACCGGCGCTTGCCCAGGTTGCCTACGAAGGTCCGCGCGGCGTGATCAAGATGGACAAGCAACGCCATGCGGCGCTCACGATGTACCTGGGGCAGGTGCAGAAGGACGGCAGCATCAAGGTGCTCGATACGTTCAAGAATGTCGATCCGGGCGCGCAGTGCCCGAAACTCAAGTAAGCCGATGTCCTGAAGTAGCCGTGCTGGCGGCGCGATGCCGCGCCGCCAGCACTCGTCTTTCATCGGACGGGCCCGGTCGTAACGGTCTGTCTGCGTTGTGCTGATCCGGCGTCTCCGGCAACCGATACTTCGATGGCGATCATCCTCGACATCATCACGACCGCCGCCATTCTCTATGCGGTAGCGGCCGGTCTTCTGATCGTCTTCGGCGTGATGAAGATCATCAATTTTGCCCACGGCGGCTTTCTCACCGTCGGCGGCTATTCGGCACTGCTGGTCACCAGGCTCGGCATCAATCCGTGGTGGGCGCTGGCCTTCGCCTTCGTGATCGGCTCGATCTGCGGCATGGCGATCGAGCGCGTGGTGGTGCGGCCGCTGTACTCGCGGCCGCTCGATGCCATCCTCGCCACCTGGGGCCTGGGCATCATCCTCGGCCAGGTGATCACCTTGGCCTTCGGCCGCGAAGTCCAGTTCGTGCAAAGCCCGGTCACCGGCGCCATCGACCTGCTCGGCGCTTCCTATTCCGAGTACCGCCTGCTGCTTGTGCTCGTCGCCATCGTGCTGGCGGGCGCGCTCGCGCTGTTGCTCAACGGCACCCGGCTCGGTCTGGTCACTCGCGCCGTGATCATGAACGAGGATCTCGCGCGTGGCCTCGGCATCAACAGCGGGCTGGTGCGGTTTGCCACCTTCTCGCTCGGTGCCGGTCTCGCGAGCCTGGCCGGCGCGCTCATCACCCCGCTGTCGAGCGTCGATCCGAACATGGGCGTGCCGTGGCTGGTGAACGCCTTCATGCTGGTGATGGTGTCGGGCGTGTCGCTGGTCAGCCTGGCGGTGGCCTGCCTGGTATTGGGCGGCGCCCAGGTGCTGGTGAGCACGTGGGGCAATCCGATCCTGGGCGGTCTCACCATCGTCGTGCTGGCGGCCTTCGTGCTACGGCTGCGGCCACAGGGGTTCAGCCGTGCCTGAGGCGCAGGTTTCGGCAGCGGCGGCCGGTGCGCCTCCCGTCCGCCGGGGACGCGGCGATCTGCGGACTCTCGCCGTCGTCGGCGGCATCGCACTGCTGCTCGTGGTGGTCGGGCCGTATGTCCTGCCGACCTATCTGGTCAACAACCTGATCCGGGCATTCCTGTATGCGACCGTAGCGCTGACCGTCGATATCCTGTGGGGCTATACCGGCATCCTCACCTTCGGCCAGTCGGCCTTCTTCGGCATCGGCGCCTACGCCGCCGGCCTGATCTTCACGCACGTGGGTTTCAGCAACGGCTACGCGTTGCTCGCGCTCGGCGCCGGCATCGTCGGCGCGATGCTGGTGGCGGCGGTGGTCGGCTGGCTCGCGTTCTATCACGGCGCGTCGCCGCTGTACGGCTCGGTGGTGACATTGGTGCTGCCCATCGTGGTCAGCCAGATCCTGTATTCCGGCGGCAACTTTACCGGGTCGAGCAGCGGCTTGTCCGGCTTCGACAGTTTCGATGTGTCGATCGAAGCCTGGTTCCGGATCGCCGGCGTGATGCTGGTCGCGATCACCGCCGCGGCCTGGCTGTTCGTGCGCAGCGATGCCGGACGCATCCTGGTGGCGATCCGCGAGAACGAGCAGCGCTGCGAATATCTCGGCATCAACGTGTCGCGCGTGAAGATCCTGTTACTGGTGGTGTGCGCAGCGGTGGCTGCCCTCGCCGGCTATGTGTTCGCGGGCGTGCAGATGGTGGTGGCGCCGGAGTACGCCGGCTTCGTGTTCGGCACCGAACTGCTGATCTGGGTTGCGCTCGGCGGCCGCGGCACGTTGATCGGCCCGGTCATCGGTACCCTGATCCTGGACGTCAGCACTTCCTACCTGAGCGGCAACCTGCCGTTCGTGTGGAAGCTCTTCATCGGCCTGGCGTTCGTGATCGTCATCGTCGCGCTGCCGCAAGGCCTGATGCCGCTATTGCAGGGAGCGATGCGGCGCCTGCGTGGGCAAACCCGTGAAAGCGCAGCCGCGGCCGGCGCGCCGGTGCTGGCGACCGCCGTCGAGGAGCCGCTTGCCGGGTTGCAGGGTGGCACCCGCCGTGCGCTGGTGGTGCACGACGTGCGCAAGCACTTCGGCAGCCTCCAGGTACTCGAAGGCATCGAGTTCGTTGCCGAGCGTGGCGAGCTGCTGAGTCTGGTCGGCCCCAACGGCGCCGGCAAGACCACGCTCATGCGCTGCATTGCCGACGGCAGCGAGCGCTCGGGCGGCGATGTGCAACTCAACGAGCACGACATCGCGCGGTTGCCGCCCTATTCCTGCGTGGCCTTCGGCGTCGGGCGCAAGTTCCAGACCGCGAACGTGTTCGAGTCGCTCACCGTGGCCGAGGCGCTACGCGTGGCGCGCACCCGGCTGGTGGCGCCGTCGCTCTGGCAGCAGGCCGAGACGCTGCCGTTGCCCGAGGCGGCATTGCAGGTGATCCGTGCTACCGGACTGGATCAACAACTGGCGGTCGAGGCGCGCTACCTTTCTCATGGCATGAAGCAGGCGCTCGAACTGGCGATGGTGTTGTCGCTCGAGCCGAGCGTGTTGCTGCTGGATGAGCCGACCGCCGGATTGACCAAGCCCGAGCGCGCCTTGATCGGACAGATCCTGGTCGATCTGGCGCGCCGGCACCGGCTCTGCATCCTGCTGGTGGAGCACGACCTCGACTTCGTGCGCGAGATCAGCTCGCGGGTGATCGTGCTGCATCAGGGCCGGATCGTGCTCGACGGTACGGTCGGCGAGGTGGTCGAGTCCGAGCTGGTGCGCACCATCTACTCCGGCGGCGGCACCGCTGCGACAGGAGCGCACGCATGACCGAACCTCGGGCGCTCGAAGTGTCAGGCCTGCGCAGCGGCTACGGCGAGGCCGTGATCGTGCGCGAGGTCAGCTTCGACGTGCGGCCGGGCGAGATCTTCGCGCTGCTGGGCAAGAACGGCATGGGCAAGAGCACCCTGCTCAAGACCGTGATGGGCTATCTCCCGGCGCAGGCCGGCAAGGTCGCGCTGTTCGGCGAGGACATCACCGGCCAGCCGGTGCACCGCGTGGCCCGCCGCAACATCGCCTACACCCCGCAGGAGCGGGCGCTGTTCCAGGATCTCAGCGTCGAACAGAACCTGCGACTGGGGCTGCGCGACCAGAAGCTGTTCGCGCCCGGCATCCGGCGCATCGGCGAGATCTTTCCGGTGCTGCCGGGACGGATGGCGCAGCGCGCCGGCACGCTCTCGGGCGGCGAACAGAAGATGTTGCTGGTGGCACGCGCGCTCATGTCGCGTCCGCGCCTGATGCTGATCGACGAGATATCCGAAGGCCTGCAGCCGTCGGTGATCGATCGGCTGGCGCAGGCGCTGCGCGCCGAACGCGAAGAGTCGCGCACCGCCATCCTGCTGATCGAGCAGAACGTCAAGTTCGCGCTTGCGGTGGCCGACCGGTATGCCGTGCTCAAGCTGGGCGAGATCGTCGATGCCGGCGAGGTCGGTGCGGCCAGCCTCGAGCGCCACATCACCGACCAGCTCACCGTGTAACGCCGCATCGATCGTCCATTGCCGCCGGTACTTTCCTGACCACATCGCCATGACCTTCTCCATCGTTGCCCACTGTTCCCGCACCGGCATGCTCGGGGTCGCCGTCGCCACAGCGGTACCGGCCGTCGGTGCGATCTGTCCTCACGTACAGTCGGGCGTCGGCGCCGTATCGACCCAGTCGTGGGTCAACCCTTACCTGGCGATCGATGCGCTCGCGGCCATCGACCGCGGACAGTCAGGCCCCGATGCCCTCGACTTTGTAATCGGCGCCGACGCGGGCCGCGACACGCGGCAGATCGGGGTGGTCGATGCACACGGCCGCAGCGCGGCGTGGTCGGGCGCAGCGTGCACTCCCTGGTTTGGTCAGATCGTGGAGCCGCACTTCGCCGTCCAGGGCAACATGCTGGTAAGCGGCGAGACCATCGAGGCGATGGCCGAGGCATTCAGGAACAGCGCCGCGCTCGATCTCGCCGAACGCCTGCTGCTGGCACTCGAAGCGGGCGAGGCTGCGGGCGGCGACAAGCGCGGCCGCCAGTCGGCGGCATTGAAGGTGCATGCGGCCGAGGCTTACCCGTGGCTCGATCTGCGCGTCGACGAACACCCGCACCCGGTGGCCGAGCTGCGACGGGTATACCGGATCGCGCGCTTGCAACTGTTGCCGTTCGTGCAAGGCATGCCCACGCGCACCGACCCGGGTGCGCGCGCACCCGACAGCGTGGTTCATTTGCTCGGCTTTGCTCCGCCCGCCCGGCCCGGTGGCGGCGGTAGTGCGCCATGAGTGATGTCTATCGTGACATCCTCGGTCTCGACCTGCCGCCGGAGCGCCTGAAGGAACTGCTCGCGGCCTATCGCACGGTCGCCACGGAAATCCAGCGCCTGCGCGAACTCGATCTCACCGACGTCCATCCCGCCATCATCTTCGAGCCGACCGCTCCCTACCGCCGACGCGACGAACCATGACGGAGGAGCTGTGGGCACAGCCGATCGAGCAGCTCGCGCCGGCGATACGGTCGGGCAAGGTGTCTCCGGTCGCGCTTACCGAGGCGTGCCTCGACCGCATCGCCGAAGTCGACGCCAGGCTGCGCAGCTTCATTCAGGTGTCGGCGGGCGCGCTCGACGCAGCGCGCACCGCCGAGCGCGAGATCGCCGATGGTCGCTGGCGCGGTCCGCTGCATGGCATTCCCATCGGCGTGAAGGACAACTACTTCACGCAGGACATGCCGACCACCGCGGGCAGCACAGCACCCGGCCTCGCCTTCCCGATGCGCGATTCCGCGGCAGCGGCACGGTTGCGCAACGCCGGTGCAATACTGATCGGCAAGACGCGCACGCACGAGTTCGCCTGGGGCAATGTAACCCCGCCGGTCGCGAATCCGTGGGACCTGACGCGGGTTCCATCGGGATCGAGCGGTGGCTCCGGGGCCGCCGTCGCCGCAGGCCTGTGCGCCGCCGGACTCGGGTCGGACACGGGCGGTTCCATCCGCATGCCGGCGAGCGCCTGCGGCACCGTCGGGCTGAAACCAACCTTCGGCCGCGTGAGCCGCGACGGCATCGTCCCGCATAGCTGGTCGCTCGACCACGCCGGCCCGCTTACCCGTACCGTGACCGATACCGCGCATCTCATGCAGGTCCTTGCCGGCTACGATCCTGCCGACCCGGCGTGTCAGGATCGTGCGGTACCCGACTATCGCCGCGCGCTCGGTCGCCCGATCAAGGGCATGACCGTCGGCGTCTGCCGCAACCATTTTTTCGATGCCTTGCAGGAGGACGTGGAGAAGAGCGTCGAGCAGGCCATCGACGATCTTGCCCGTGCCGGTGCCCACATCCGCGAATTCCGCATCCCGCTGCTGGAGTACGGCCTCGGCGCGATCTTCGCCATCGAGCTGTCGAGCTCCACGGCGTACCACGACCAGTCGCTGCTGGCCGGACGTGCCGCCCACTTCACTCCGGACGTGCGCACGCTGGTCGAGATGGGACGGCTCGTGACCGGTGCCGACTACCTGAAGGCCGAGCAATACCGGCAGGCGCTGATGCTGGAATATCGCATCGCTTTCCAGTCGGTCGATGTCGTCGTCGGACCGACCACGCCGATCACGGCCTGGAGGCACGGCAAATGGGAGGTGCAAGTTGCAGGTGGCCAGCAGGAGAGCGTACTTGCCGCCTCGTGGCGCTTCACCTATCCCTACAACCTGACCGGGCTGCCGGCAATATCAGTCCCCTGCGGTTTCGACCGCGACGGGCTGCCGATCGGCTTGCAGATCGCCGGCCGCCCATTCGATGAACCGGCGGTGCTGCGGGTGGCGCATGCATACGAGCGCGCGCATCCCTGGAAAAACCTCATGCCCCCGCTCTAGCCGTCCGGACTCCAGCACCATGAACGACACCCCCGAAAGCCGTTTCCGCGTTGCCTGCGCCCAGATGCAGCCGCACGTCGGCCGCAAGCAGGACAACCTCGAGCGCAGCCT
>JAYTTO010000203.1:0-1781 GCA_043744975.1 Betaproteobacteria bacterium
GGGCACCGATTCGCAGGCGGTCACGACGGTCATCGCCGACGCCGCTTCCAACTCGCTGGTGATCACCGCCGCGGATCCGGCGTACCGCGCTCTGCGCGCCGTCATCGACAAGCTCGACGTGCGCCGCGCGCAGGTGTTCATCGAATGCCTGATCGTCGAAGTCACCAGCGACCAGGCGGCCGAGTTCGGCATCCAGTGGATGGGCGGGCTCGACAACGTCGGCCGCAACAGCACCGCTGTGATCGGCGGCACCAATTTCGGCACCGGCGGCCAGAACATCCTCAATGGCGCGCGCAATCTCGGTTCGCTGAGCCAGGGCCTCAACATCGGCATCGTGAAGGGCCAGATCACCATCCCCGGGCTGGGCACCGTAACCAACCTCGCCGCGCTGGCGCGGGCGCTCGAATCCAACACCAAGGCGAACATCCTCTCGACCCCGAACATCCTCACGCTCGACAACGAGGAGGCGAAGATCGTGGTGGGCCAGAACGTACCGTTCGTCACCGGGCAGTTCCTGAACCAGGCATCGGCGGGCGGCGCGAACGTGAATCCGTTCCAGACCATCGAGCGCAAGGACGTCGGCCTCACGCTCAAGGTCAAGCCGCAGATCAGCGAAGGCGGCACGGTGCGGCTCGCCATCTACCAGGAAGTCTCGAGCGTCCAGGACTCCAGCTCGGCCACCGGCATCATCACCAACAAGCGCTCGCTCGAGACCAACGTCATCATCGACGACGGCAACATCGTCGTGCTCGGCGGACTGGTCAAGGACCAGCTCGACCGAACGACCCAGAAGGTGCCGGGGCTGGGCGACATCCCCTGGCTGGGCCAGTTGTTCCGCTATGAGACCCGCCGCATGCAGAAGACCAACCTGATGTTGTTCCTGCGGCCCCACGTAATCCGCGACGAGTCCGGTTCGGCGGTGCTGACCGTCGACCGCTACGACGCGATGCGCCGCGAACAGAAATCGACCACGCCGCTGCCGCCCAACCTGGTGTTGCCGAAGATGGAAGGCGCGGTGATGCCGCCGTTCGACCTGCGGCAGAAGCCGCCGGCCCCGCCCGCCGCGCCGTCGGCCGCGCCGTCCGCCGAAATGCCGGCGCCGGCCCCGGCGGCGCAATGAACCGCCTGCTGCCGTACGCGTTCGCCCGAACGCAGTCGGTGCTCGCCGTAGATCACCACGACGGCCGGCTGCAGCTCTGGGTGACGGCGCAGACGCCGGTGACGGCCATCGCCGAGGTGCGACGCGCGCTCGGCCGCGACCTGACGCCGGTGCTGGTGCCGGGCGACCAGTTCGAAGCCGGCCTGCGCTCGGCCTACGTCGACGATGGCGCGCAGGCGGCGGCGGTGGTGGTCGAGATGGAGGGCGAGGTCGATCTCGCGCGCCTGATCCAGGACATCCCGGAAGTGGAGGACCTGCTCGACATTCGCGACGACGCACCGGTGATCCGCATGCTGAACGCCCTGCTGTCGCAGGCGTTGCGCGAGGGCGCCTCCGACATCCACATCGAGCCGTTCGAGCGCCATTCGGTGGTGCGCTACCGCGTCGACGGCACGCTGCGCGACATCGTTCATCCCGGCCGCGGCCTGCACGCGGCGCTGGTCTCGCGCATCAAGATCATGTCCGACCTCGACATCGCCGAGAAGCGCCTGCCGCAGGACGGCCGCATCCTGCTGCGCCTGGGCGGGCGGCCGATCGACGTACGCGTGTCGACGCTGCCGGGCGGTCACGGCGAACGCGTTGTGCTGCGCCTGCTCGACCAGGAGCGCGGGCGCCTCACCCC
>JAYTTO010000204.1:0-8882 GCA_043744975.1 Betaproteobacteria bacterium
GAAGGCGGGGTCGGTCGACCGCATGAAAGTGATCGAGGCGCTGGAGACCAATCTGAGCTACACCGGTCCCGGCGGCAAGTCCACGATCGATTCGGCCACGCATCACACCATTCTCGATGTCTACATTGCCGAAGCCCAGAACAAGCAGTTCAAGGTGCTCGAGAGATTCAGCCAGCAGAAGCCGGCCGACACGGCGGCGGTGTGCGATTTGAAGAAGAACCCGAACGAAAATCAACAATACGTCATCGACGTCAAGGTCTAGACGGGGGTAGGCCATGGACCTGGTTGCCATCATCATCCTGCAGGTGATCGCCGCGGTGGCCAGTCTGGCGCTGATCAGCGTCGGGCTGGCGGTGATCTTCGGCATGATGCGGGTGATCAACTTGGCCCATGGCGAGTTCATCATGCTCGGTGGCTACGCGGTGATCTACGCTACGCGCTGGGGCGTGAACCTGTGGGTGGCGATGCTGGTGATCGCGCCGCTGTTTGTGGGCGTGGTGGGGGTCGTGGTGGAGCGCACGGTGATCCGGTTCCTGTACGGGCGGATGATCGACACCATGCTGGCGACCTGGGGCCTGAGCCTGCTGATCATCGGGGCGGCGACAATGATCTTCGGCAACACGACCACGGGGGTGTCGGCCCCCCTGGGCGGGGTGACGATCGGGCAGTACCAGACCAGCCTGTACGAGTTGGTGCTGGTGCTGATCGTGGCGACGGTGCTGGGTGGGCTGATGGCGCTGCTGAAGCTGACGAAGGTGGGCTTGATCGCGCGGGCGACGATGCAGAACCCGGCGATGGCGGCCTCGCTGGGGATCAGCACCAACACGGTGTACATGGTGACCTTCGGGGCCGGGGCAGCGCTGAGCGGGTTGGCCGGCGCCCTGATCTCGCCGCTGTCGGGGGTGTTGCCGACGATGGGGGTGGCGTATGTGGCCAAGGCGTTCATCACGGTGATCAGCGGCGGGTCGGCGATCATCGCCGGGACGCTGTCGGCGAGCACCTTGCTGGGGTCGCTGAACACGCTGGCCACCTTCGTGGCGACGCCGGTGGTGGGCGAGATCACGTTGCTGTTCGCGGCGATCGTGTTGCTGCGCATCCTGCCGCAGGGCATCACCGGCCGCTTCTTCCGGCGGGCCCTGTGAGGCACCTGGCGAGGGGCCCCCGCAGGGGGATCGACAGTCAGCCGAGCGGGGCCGGCCACCGACAGCGACAATGCCAAACTACACCCGGTGGTTCGGAGGTGGCCCTGTGAGCGGCCGTCTGCGCCTGGCCGGCGCCATCGCCGGCTTGGTGGCCTCGGTGATCGCGATCTTCGTGCTGCCGCATGTGCTTGAGCTGTTTACGCTGATCAACGCGACGATCTACGTGAGCATGGCGATCCTGACGCTGAGCCTGGCGCTCATCTGGGGCTACGGCGGCATCCTGTGCTTCGGGCAGGCGGCGTTCTTCGGGCTCGGCGGCTACACCTACGCGGTCGCCGCGATCAACTTCGGCGATTCGACCTGGGCGGTGGTCATCGCGATGGTTGCGCCGGCACTGGTCGCGGCGCTGGTGGGCTACTTCATTTTCTGGGGCCGCATCGGCGATGTGTATCTGGGTGTGATCACGCTGACGATGACGCTGATCTTCTTCAAGTTCTTCAATGCCACCGCCGGCGATGCCTACAAGATCGGCAAGGCGGCGCTGGGCGGCTTCAACGGCATTCCGTCGACGCCGCCGCTCAACCTGCCGTGGGACGTCGGCACACAGCTCGCACCGGAAGACATCTGGTACGTCGCCGCCAGTCTGCTGGTCATCCTGTATTTCGGGTCGCGCTGGCTGCTGACCACGGCATTCGGCCGCGTGGTGGTGTCGATCCGGGAGAACGAGCGCCGCAGCGAGCTGCTCGGCTACGACGTGCGCCGCTACAAGCTCGGCATCTTCACCATCGGTGGTGCCATCGCCGGCATCGCCGGCATCCTGTTCGCCAACTGCGTGTTCGTGAGCCCGACGATGTTCAGCCTGTTCTACAACGGGCAGGTGATCATCTGGGTGACGGTCGGGGGGCTGGGCACGCTGCTCGGCCCCATCTTCGGCTCGATCGCGCTGCAGATGATCGTGGCCAAGCTCGGGACCATCGGCTGGCTCGATCCCAACCTCGTGCTCGGTACCATCCTCATCCTCTTCGTGTTGCTGGTGCCGAGCGGCATCCAGCCGGTGCTGCAAGGCTGGTTCGACCGGCTGCGCGAGTTTCGACGGCCATGACCAAGCCCGCCATCAAACACCCGATCATCGAGACCCGCGGCCTGGTCATGCGCTTCGGTGGGGTCGAAGTATTGCGTGGCATCGACTTCGGCATTGCCGCCGGCGAGTTGCGCTGTCTGGTCGGCCCCAATGGCGCCGGTAAGAGCACGTTCTTCAAGTGCCTCACCGGTCAATTGAAGCCGAGCGCCGGTGAGATCCGGTTCAAGGACGCCTCGATCGGCGGACTACCGAGCGTGGATATCGCCCGCCGCGGCATCGGCATCAAGACCCAGGTGCCGAGTCTCTACAACGGCCTGACCGCCCGCGAGCACGTGTGGCTCGCGGTCAAGCGCCGCATCGCCACCACCGGCGGGCTGCGTCGCGAGATTCCCGGACTCGTTGACCAGGTGCTGGAAGAAATGCAGATCGCGCATCTCGCCAACCGCATGGTCGGGCAGCTTGCGCACGGGCAGCGGCAGATCGTCGAACTGGCGATGGTGACGGCAGCGGAACCCGATCTGATCCTGCTCGATGAGCCGGCGGCGGGCATGACCCACGAGGAAGTCGAACGCCTCGCCGCGCAGGTGCTGCGGCTGCGCGGCACGCGCTCGCTGATCGTGGTCGAGCACGACATGCAGTTCATCCGCATGATCGCCCGCACGGTGACCGTGCTGCACCAGGGCCAGGTGCTGGTGGAGGACGATGCGGAGACCGTGCTCCGCGATAAACGCGTCCGCGACGTCTACCTCGGAAAGCGGGAGGTGGCTTAGGTGCTAGAGGTGCAGGGGTTGAAGTCCGGCTACGGTCGCATCCCGATCCTGATGGGGATCGACCTGCGCGTGGCGCAGGGCGAATTCGTCGGGGTGTTCGGGCACAACGGCATGGGCAAGACCACGCTCATGCGCACGCTCGCAGGCCACATCAAGGCCACCGCCGGCAAGGTGATGCTGGCCGGGCAGGACGTGAGCAATGCGCCGCCCCACATCCGCGCGCGCCTCGGTCTGGGTTTCGTGCCGCAGGGCCGCGAGATCTTCGGCGGGCTCTCCGTCATGGAGAACCTGCGCATGGGGGCGATCCACAGTGCGACACCCGATACCGTCATCGCATCGGTGCTGGAGGATTTTCCACGCCTGATGCCGATCCTCGATCGTGCCGGCGGCGTGCTGTCCGGCGGCGAGCAGCAGATCCTGGCCATGGCCCGCTGCCTGTGCGGCGAGCCGAAGATCGTGCTGCTCGACGAGCCCACCGAAGGCATTCAGCCCTCGATCGTCGACGAGATCGGCGACACGCTGCTGCGCCTGCGGCAGAGCCGCGGCCTCACCGTGGTGCTGGTGGAGCAGTCGATCGAGTTCATCGGCCACCTGTCCGACCGGGTGCTGGTGATCCAGAAGGGTGCCTTCACGCGCGAGGTGGCGCGGGAGGGGATCGCCGCACTCGCCGACGAATTCGTCGGCATCGACACCGTGGAGCAATAGCACGCACCGGCAGCATTGCATCGGCCGCGGCAACCTCTGGCCGTGGTGCACATCTTTGTCACAACACAGGAGAGCAATCCGCCATGAACGTGGTCAAGAAACCCACCCCCGAGGAATTCATCGAGATCGCCGAATCGCTCGGCATGACCATGTCCGACGAGGATGTCGCGTCGTATCTCGACTTGATGACCGGCACCATCGAGGGCTACAACATCCTCGCCGAGATGCCCGATTACGTTCCCGAGGTGAAGTATCCGCGCACCCCGGGCCGCTTCCCCGACGCCGCGGACAATCCCAACAACGCGTGGTACGTCAAGACCACCGTCAACGGCGCGCCGACCGGAAAACTCGCGGGCAAGACGATCGCGTTGAAGGACAACGTGTGCCTCGCCGGCGTGCCGATGACCAATGGCGCCTCGACGCTCGAAGGCTACGTGCCCAACGTCGATGCGACAATCGTCACCCGCATGCTCGACGCCGGCGCCACGATTCTTGGCAAGGTCCAGTGCGAATACTTCTGCTTCTCCGGCGGCAGCCATACCAGTTCGTACGGTCCGGTACACAACCCGCTCAAGCACGGTTACTCGGCCGGCGGTTCGTCGTCGGGCAGCGCGGCGGTCGTGGCCAACGGCGAGGTCGACATGGCGATCGGCGGCGACCAGGGCGGCTCGATCCGCATCCCGGCTGCCTATTGCGGCATCTACGGCATGAAGGCGACCTGGGGCCTGGTGCCCTACACCGGCGTGATGCCGATCGAGTCGACCCTCGACCACACCGGGCCGATGACGGCCACGGTGGCAGACAACGCACTGTTGCTCGAAGTGCTCGCCGGACCCGACGGACTCGACCCGCGGCAGCAGGCCAATGCCCAGCCGCAGGCCTACACGCAGGCGCTCGGACAAAGCATTGCTGGCCTGCGCATCGGCGTGGTGAAGGAAGGTTTCGGTCTTCCGCAATCGGAAGCGGTGGTCGACTCGATGGTGCGCAAGGGCGCAGACAAGCTGCGGGCGATGGGCGCGATCGTCGAGGATATCTCGGTGCCGATGCACTCGACCGCCATGGTGATCTGGTCGGCGATAGCGCACGAAGGCGCGACCGCGCAGATGATGCTGGGCAATGGCTTCGGCTTCAACTGGAAGGGGCTGTATGTCACCAGCCTGCTCGACGCGCATTCCGACTGGCGCGATCGTGCCGACGAACTCTCCGACACGCTCAAGATCACGACGCTCGCCGGCCACTACTTCATCCAGAAGTATCGCGGCCATTTCTACGCCAAGGCGCAGAACCTGGCGCGCAAGCTCAACGCGGCCTACAACGACGCGCTCGGCAAGTACGACCTGCTGCTGATGCCGACGCTGCCGATGCGGGCCACCAAGATCCCGGCGCCCAATGCACCGCGCGCCGAATACATTGCCCGCGCCTTCGAGATGCTGCCGAACACGGCGCCGTTCGACGTCACCGGCCATCCGGCAATGACCGTGCCGTGCGGTCTGAGCGATGGCCTGCCGGCCGGCCTGATGCTGATCGGCAAGCACTTCGACGAGATGACGATCTACAAGGCCGCCAGCGCCTGGGAGCAGGGCGCCGACTGGAAGAGCATCAAGCCGTAGTCGGGCGTTCGCTATCGGAACCGGCTGCCGGGCGGCGATGAGAGGCGCCGCCCGGGCCGGCACGGTGCGCCACAGGGCGTGCGCGCCGGTCGAGAAGCCGCCGAACCTGAAGCCGTGGCGATCGGCCCACAGCGCCAGGCTCGCCTGCGAGAACAGGCTGATGTGGCCATTGCGCGGCGAGGCGTACCACCATGTCAGGCGCTGCCGGGGCGCAATGTTGCCGTCGCTCAGCATCGTGCCGAACATCACGATGCCTTCCGGGGCCAGCAGCGAGCGCAGGTCGGACATCAGCGCGCCGCCTACACGGGCACGTGCTCGAACACCTCGTAGGCGGTGATGAACTCGAATTGCCCGAGATCGCGGACTCTCTGGTGGCGATCGATGAACGGGTCGTACGACGCCGAGTTGCGTGCCGCGTCGCTCAGCAGGCCCGAACCGCCGCCGTAGTCCAGGTGCCGCACGCCGCCGGGACCGGACGCCCCGAAGATCTGCTTCAGCGCCTCGGCGTTGCCGCGCGGCCGTGACTCCACATAGTCCAGATCGACCTGCACATAGTCGCGGTTGTAGATCTTGTCCTCGAACTCCTTCGGGCTCCACTTGTGCAGCCTGGGCGCGAAGCAGAATCCGCAGCGCGAGCACAGGTGGTAGTAGACCGCGACCCCCGACAGCGGCAGGAACCGGCTGCCGCTTCTTCGCACGACTTGTTGAAGTCGACCACGTCCAGGGCCGGACTGGACGCGGTGCAGACGGGGCAGGCGTACCGGGTGCTCATGGGTGGCGGTGACTGTTCGATCGGACGATGCGAGCGTTCAAGTGTCGTGGCCGAACGTGACGCGCTCCCATTGCGTGCGCCGGCTGCGTCAGGGTGAGCGTCAGCCCGCTGCCAGCTTGCGCTCCACGAAGTCGAGGCGGTCCTGGCCCCAGAACACTTCGCCGTCGATCAGGTAGGTCGGTGCGCCGAACACGTTCCGGGCGATGGCCTCATCGGTCAGCGCATCGTAGGCGGCCTTCGCCTCGGCGCCATTGGCAGCGGCGAGCAGTGCCGCACCGTCGAGCCCGACCTCGGTGGCGATCGCCTGCAGCGTTGTCGGGTCGCCGATGTTGCGGTCTTCCTGCCAGCACGCCTTGAGCAGGGCGCCGGTGAGGTCGAGCTGTTTCTCAGTGCCGGACGGGGCGGCCGCAATGATCAGCCGCGAGGCGATCTCTGTCGGGGCCGGGAAGAATTTCGGTTCGAGGTTGACCGGGATGCCGAGATACTCGCGCCAGCGCTTGAGCTCCCCCATGCGATAGAGGCGGCGCTGCAACGGGCGATCCTTGAGCGCCAGGCCGCCGGAGACCGGAAACACCCGGCCGAAATCGACCGGCTTGACGTGGACTGTGGCGTCGTTGGCCTTCGCCATCGCGCGAAAGCGTGCGTGACCGAAGTGGGTCCAGGGCGACATCGGGGAGAAGTAGTAGTCGACGGTCTTGGGCACGGCGTCCTCGCTTGGTGGTGGTGGTGGTGGCGCTGGAGGGCAGGGAGTCTAGCAGCGGATCGACGTCGCGACCCGCCGCAGCAGCGGACCAAGGGCTCCGGATGGCATCGTCCGCGGCAAGGGCTTACCCCGCGGGGGCGGCGGCAGTTTATATTCCCGGTCATGCCTTGCGTGTATCACTCATGAATCCCGGTTGGCGCCGTCTGGCGCGCCGCACCATTTCCGTCCTGGCCGCATTCGCGCCCGCCGTGTGCGGCGCCCTCGACTATGCCGGCATCGGGCCGACCACCGATCCGCTGAGCCTGCGGGAGCTGTTTCCGGCCTCGAAGCACGAGTTCTGGCAGCGCGGCACCGGCAGCGTCGTGCTGCCGTCCGAAGACCCGGCGCGGTTCGAGACCTTGCTGAAGGAAGGCGACGGGCGCTACGTGGTGCGCCTGGCCGCCGACGACACCCGTGCGGAGATGACCGCCGTGAGCCTGTCGATCGAGGCCGGCAAGGTGCGCCTCGTGACGCTGGGCTTCGAGCGCGGCGGCGACGGCGACAAGCCCGAACAGGTGGAGCGGCGCTATCCCGGCTGCCGTGGCGTGCTCGACGCACTCAACGAAAAGTTCGGCCAGCAGCCGACGCTGACCACCAAAGTCGAGGAATACCTTGAGCATCGTGTCCGCACCTGGTCCAGCGCAGAAGGCAGCGTGCGCCTCGACTGCGGTCGCTTCGTCAATCGCAAGCCCATCTTCGCAATGGATCTGGAGTTCGATACGGCGCCGGGGGCGGTGGTGCCGAAGGCCATGGTGAAGCCGGCTCCAGTTCCAGCAGCGAAGCCGAAGCCGGCGGCCGTAGTGGCTCCTGTGGCGAAGCCTAAAGCGGCGGCGCCGGTTGTTCCGGTGGCGCCTGGAAAAGGGGGGGCGAGGCGATGAGAGGGGGAGGCTCGGTTGTTTTGGTGGTATGGGGGTGTTCGGGGCGGTTTTGTTGGTTTGCAAGACTTGACCCAATACTGTTCGGATTGGTGCATCTCCAGGCTTTTCCCGGCTCAGGTTCGCCCGTCCTTCCTTGGGCAAGAGACGCAGCGAAGGTCTCCTCCCATCGCGATTTGCGCCGTATCCGAACAGTCTTGAGACTTGACCACATTCTTCCCACGGAATTTCTGTCGCAAGACTTCCCGAATTTCTGTCGTTTCTTGAGTTTCTCTAATTGACTGCCGTCATACGTCTGTGGCGTTTAGGGGGGCACGTATAGATGTGGACTACAACTGGGTTGCTGAACGAAAGTGATGTTGAGCAAAAGTTCTTGTTCCCTCTCCTCGTGGAAGCGCGCCCTTTAGGTCTGGGATTGCCAAGCGCAGCAATACAAACGAAGGCAAATATTCGCCGATTCGAGATCGGGAAAGGCTCTGATCAGAAGTTGTACTTCCCCGATTACCTCGTGCTTGGTTTGGGGTTTCCGCTACTCATTGTCGAGGCAAAGAGTCCCACTGAATCCGTCGAGGAGGGTTTTCGGCAGGCTCGCCTCTATGCAACTGAGCTTAATGCACTCTACCCTCATGGCATAGCTCCAGCGGCATCTGTTGTGGCATCGAACGGCATCGATCTCTGGTTCGGCAATTGATATTAGTGCGGCTGTAGGAGACAGGGTTGAGGTTGAGATTCTCTGGGTGGATACTGTTAGGCGACGGATGGGACTTCGCCTTACGGGTGTCATACAGGAGGATGCAGGTGATCCGGTGAACGGAGCATTTGGAGCGCAAGGGGCATTGTCGTTCTCGGGGAGTTCGTGAATCAGGTAAGAGCCGGCGTCTCAACTGGATTCATCCGGGTCAACGAGCGGGGTCGCAATGAGTGGCGCCAAGTCTTGAACGCAGACAGTCTTGCACAGACAGTCTTGAGTCAAGTCTTGCATTACAACATTCCTTCCCCGTAAGCGGAAATGTTGTGAGCTCACTCGCTGTAAACTGACAAGGTCCCGTGTAGCTGGAGTCCTGCCATGAAGACGCGGTTGATTACCGTAGATCCCGAGATTCACAGCGGAACGCCCGTCTTCATTGGTACACGCGTTCCGGTCAAGACCCTGTTCGATCACCTCGAGGCTGGCGATTCGCTGGA
>JAYTTO010000205.1:0-6183 GCA_043744975.1 Betaproteobacteria bacterium
CCGACACGGGCCGCATCCTTGGCATCGCCGTGCGCGCGACCGCGACCATCACCTTCATCGGGCTCAAGCCCGGCCTGCTCACGCTCGACGGCCCGGATCACGCCGGGCGCATCGTCGTCGAGGATCTCGGGCTGGCGGCGATGGCCGGCGACGTCCCGTCCGGTCTCGCGATCGACGCCGGCGTTGTGCGCCGCGCCCTCCCGCCGCGGGTTGCCAACAGCCACAAGGGCAGCTACGGCACCGTCGGCATCGTCGGCGGCACGGCCGGGATGGTCGGTGCCGCGCTCCTCGCCGCACGTACCGCCCTGCATGCCGGCGCGGGCAAGGTTCTGGTCGGCCTGCAGGACGAGGATGTACCGCGCGTCGATCCGGTACAGCCCGAGTTGATGTTGCGGACCGTGCGCGAGGCCGTGTCCGGCGCCAGCGTGCTGGTGGTGGGTCCGGGCCTCGGGCAAAGCGAAGCCGCACGCCGCGTGCTCCAGAGCTGTCTCGACGTCGACGTTCCGCTGGTGCTCGACGCCGATGCGCTCAACCTGATCGGGACCGATGCCCTGCTCGCCTCGCAGGTCGCGCACCGCGCCGCGCCCACCGTCATCACGCCGCACCCGGCGGAAGCCGCGCGCCTGCTGCACGAGACAACCGCCACGGTCCAGGCCGACCGCGTCGGCGTGGCATTGCGACTCGCGCAACGCCTGAAGGCCTGCACCGTGCTGAAGGGTGCGGGGAGTGTCTGTGCGGCACCGGACGGCGCCTGGTCGATCAACACCAGCGGCAATCCCGGCATGGCCAGCGGCGGCACCGGCGACGTCCTGGCCGGCCTCGTGGCTGCATTGCTGGCCCAAGGCGCGGCGCCCTTCGATGCACTGCAGGCCGCTGTCCACGTGCACGGCCTGGCCGGCGACCGCCTGCTCGATGCATTGGGCGGACCGCTCGGCATCACGGCGTCCGGGCTCGTGGCCACGATTCCGCAGGTGCTCAACGCGATCATCGGCAGCAGCGCCCGATGAACGCCGGGCGCCTGCCGCTGCGACGCATCGCCGGCGTGTTCGGGCGCTACGCCAACCTCACTTTCGGCGGCGGAGATGCCACGACCGCGACGCTGCATCGCGAGATCGTAGACAAGCGCGGCTGGGTCGACGAGCGCCGCTTCGGCCTCTGCTTCGCCCTCGCGCGCCTGACCCCGGGAACCAACATGCTGGCGTTCTGTACCGGCATGGGGTGGGTGATGCGGGGCATCGCCGGGGCCGTGGTGGCGCTGCTCGCCGCCTCGGTCCCATGTTCCATCCTGGCCATCATCATCACGATCTTCTTCGACCGCTGGAGTCATGGCGCCATCAGCACGCACGCCATCGGCGGGGCGATGGCGGCCGCAGTCGGGATCACGGCGGTGGCATGCTGGACCATCGTCCGTCCGCATGTCGGTCGGCGCTCGTGGCTGCTGCCGTTGCTGCTCGTCGTCGGCGGCTTTCTGCTGAATGGCGTGCTATCGGTCGCGCCGCTGACCGTTCTGCTGCTGGCCACGGCAGCGGGATTCCTGCTCCCGGCGGAAAAGACGTGAACGTCGTCATCCTGTATCTCGTGCTGCTCAAGGCCACGATCACCACGTTCGCGGGCCTCGGGTCGCTGCCGATCGTGCGCGACGAGTTGGTCGTCCGGCGCGCCGTCATCACCGATGTGCAACTGAACGAGGCTGTCGTCATCAGCCGCGTCACGCCGGGTCCGGTGGGGGGGTATGTGGTGAGCGTCGGCTACTTCGCGGCTGGGATTCCCGGCGCGATCGCCGGGTGGCTGGCGATGGCAACGCCGGCGTTGCTCGTGCTGCCGCTGCTGCACCTCGTGGGCCGGAAAACGGAACACCCGCGGGTGAAGGCGGTATTGCGGGCCGTGGTGCTGACCAGCGCCGGCTTGCTGCTGGCTGCATTGGTGCCGCTGGTCCAAGCCGCGATCACGAGCCCGCTTACCCTGCTGATCGCGCTGACGACCATCGGCGTGATGCTCAAGTCGCGGATCGATACGTTGTGGATCATCCTGGGCGCGGCACTCGTTGCGTCGGTCGCCGGCGCGGTGACGATGCTCGCCGGCGGTTGAAAGTCCGGCGCCTCAACTGCCCTGGATCATCCGCACCAACTGGATCCCGGCAAGCGTGAGGACCAGCGATCCGAAGAGATGCGTGGCGATGTGCACCAGCGCCCAACCAGGCTGACCCTTCGACAGGAGGCCGACGGCCTCCGCCGAGAACGTGGAGAAGGTGGTCAGGCCACCCAGGAAACCGGTAACCGCGAACAGGCGCCATTCGGGGGGCAGCCCGGCACGCGTGCTCAGCACCTCGACCGCGATGCCGATGAGAAAACCGCCAACGAGGTTGGCGACCAGAGTGCCTGGCGGCAGCGACGGAAACATCCCGTTGAGGGCGACCCCGAGAAACCATCGCAGCCATGCACCGAGAGCGGCGCCGACACCGACTGCCGCGAAACCAGTTGCACCCATGGGAGCCTCCTTTCGCGGCGGAGGATAACAGCCCGCGATCGGCACGGACCCGATGCGGGCAGCGGCGGGACTGTCCGACCCACGCACAGACGCACGATCAGGGCTTTAGAAACTGGTACTTCGCGAGAATCCGTTGCGCAGCGTCGCTCTGCAGGAACTTGACGAACAGCGCGGCGCCGTTCCCATTCCCACCGCCCTTGATCACGGCAGCCGGATACAGCGCCGGTTCTCGCGTCGGCACTTCCATGGCCACCTTCACCCGGAACGGCATCAACGCTGCATCGGTCATGTAGACGAAACCGGCGTCCACCTCGCCGCGGGCCACGTAGTCGAGTGCCTGCCGCACGTTCTGCGTGTTGACGAACTTCGGCTTGAGCGTGTCCCACAGACCCGCCGCCTCGAGCGCGCCTTTGGCGTACCGTCCGGCCGGGACGGCGTCGGGATTGCCGATCGCGATCCGCTGGAACGCGGGCTCACCCAGCGCCGAGAGCTGCGCCGGCACCGATTTCGCGTCGGCGGGCACGACCAGCACGAGACGGTTGCGGGTGAAGTTGAGCCGCGTGCGACGATCGATCAGGTTCTGCTGCTCGGCGCGGTCCATGGTGTCCTGATCCGCAGCGGCGAACACGTCCACCGGCGCGCCCCGGGCAATCTGTTGCAGAAGCTGGCCCGAGGCCCCGAAATTGAACTGCGCCTTGTGCTGCGGATTGGTGCGTTCAAACTCGCGGCCGATCTCGACAAAAGCATCGCGCAGCGACACCGCGGCGGATACGACCATGTCTGCCGCTTCCGCAACCGGCACCGCCAGAAACAGCACTGCGGCGGCAATCCCGAATATCCGCGTTTTTCTCATGATTGTCGGCATGCTCAGAAATCGACCTGGACGCGGCCCATGACGGACTGCTCCTTGCGGATGGTGATGCCGTTGACGGTCACGGGCGAGTAGAAGTTCGTTGTCACAACATCGAGCAATACGCGGGCGAAGGGGTTCATGATCCATTTGAGTTGGAAAGTATAAGCATCGGCCTTGTTGGTGGACGTCGTCACCGGGGCAGTGGCGCCGAGACGCCCGGTATTCGCCGGATTAGATGCCGTGAAGTCCGAGGCGTCGAAATAGCTGTAGCGGAAACCGAGTTCCCACGCACCCCAGCCGCCACCGGAATCGAATGAGAAGCGGTTGAGCGGTCGCACCTTCTGCCACACGCCGTTGGAGTAGAAGTCCGACCAAGTCTCACCGGTCATGAGCCACAGAACGCTGATGTAGCCAGCGTGAATGTTGCGCGTGTACGGAACAATGGGGGCCGGGGCATTGCGCTGGCCGCTGTAACCGGCCTCCCACCATTCGGCGTTGAACCGCACCGGGCCATGCGATACCGACGCTTCGAAAGCGTACATCGAGCGGTCGATGTTCTCTGCCTTGCCTGCGGCAGTATTGAACGGCGCAGGGGTGAAGAAGATGAGCCCGCGTGCCTCGGTGCGTGCGCTCGGGGCAGAGAACGGATTGCCGGTGCTGTTGGTCTCGGTGCCGCCCTTGTACGACGTGCCGAAATGAAACACGGAATTCGGCGTCTCGAACAGCCGCGCGAAGTTGTAGACCACGCGTGCTGTGACGTCCTTGCTATCGGCCTGCGCATCCTGCGAATTGCTTTGCCGTTCCTCTCGATTGACGCCGGTCCCATTGGTGTACGAGACACCGTAGTACAGGCCAGGCAATGGTTCGCCGTGCAGCAAGACGCCGCGGTCGTAGTTGATGAAGTTGCCGTCGAGGATATTCTGCGTCAATGCCCGCTCCATGAAGTCGCTGTGGAGATCGAGTTGGGTCTGTTCGAGACCGAACATCGGCTTGAATTGGCCGAAGCGCAGACGCGCTCCCTGAAAGCGCTGGTATTCGCCGTACAACAGCGTTGCCTGGCTGGTTTGGACCGCAGTTCCTGTGGCATCGCCGCTGGCGAAATCGCCTTCAACATTCACCGCGAAATCCTTGAACAGGGCGAGCTGCACGCCTAGCCGGGCGCGCCGTATGCTGAAGGTATCGGCGAGAGCCGCATCCGGGTTGTAGCCACGGAAATCGAGCTGCACCCGACCCGCGAGACGCATCGACCAACGGCCGCGCGGGTCTTCCAGATATACACCTTCGTCGAAGCGGCCGTTGATGCCCTGCTGCTCGAGCCGCTGCACCGTGTTGTTGGCGATCTCCCGGGTCTCCTGCACCTGGCCCTTCACCTCGGCCAGATCCCGATCGTGGGCAGCAGCGGCCGCTTGCGCCGCTGCATCCGCCTGGACCTTGGCGTCAGACCGGGCTTTCGCCGCGGCCTCCTCCTGAGCTTTCACTGCCGCTTCAGCCGCGGCCTGCGCCGCTTCACGCTGGCCGCGCTCGTTGGCCACCTGACCCTTGAGCGCATCGAGTTCGCGCGCCATGCGCTGCATCATCGCCTCGACCTCGCGCAGCCGGGTCTCCGCGTCGGTGTCCTGGGCGCAAACGGCACCGGAGAACGACAACGCGAATGCCGACGCCACGGCCAGGGCCGCAAGGCGATCGGGTCGACGATAGCCGACAGAAGATAGGTGGGTGCAGGCTGCGTTTCCGTCGACGTAAGGGCCGGCATTTGGCGTTGTATTTTTCATGGCATAACGTTACACAAGGATATCGAAATGTTCAAGGAGATACGACGCTTGGATGCGGAGCACCCGCGGCAAGGCCGATTTACGACGCGGCATCGCTCAAGTAGCGCCGCACGGCGCGCCGCACCTGCGGGCCGGATTCGACCTCGCCGAAGACATCGGCTCGGTCACCGGTACGCGTGACGCGCCCGTCGCGAAACACGACCACCTGGTCGGCCAGCGCGGCAACATCGTCGGGATCGTGGGTGATGACCACGAGCGGGACGCCGAAGCGCCCGCGCAGATCGAGCAGTTCGTGGCGCATGCGCTCGCGTAGCAGCGGGTCGAGGGCGCTGAAGGGCTCGTCGAGCAGCAGCAACTCCGGCTCGCGGATGAGCGCGCGCGCGAGCGCGACGCGCTGGCGCTGCCCGCCCGACAACTGCCCGGGATAGCTCGCGCGCAGGTGCCCGATCTCGAACAAGTCGAGCATCGCCGCGACGCGCTCGACCGCCGCCGTCGGCAGCCGCCGTTGCCACCAGGGCTGGAACGGAAACCCCACGTTGGCCTCGACCGTGAGGTGGGGAAACAACGCGTAGTCCTGGAACACATAGCCGACCCGGCGATCCCGGACCGGGACATCGACGCCGGCGGCCGCATCGAACAAGGCCCGTTCGCCCAGCAGGATGCTGCCACTGTCAGGACGCAGCAAACCCGCGATGGCCTGCAGCGTGACGCTCTTGCCAGAGCCAGAAGCACCGAACACGACCGTGACATCGCGCTCGCAGGTGAACTGTGCGTGCAGGTGGAATTCGCGATCACGGGACCAGAGGCGGCGTTCGATGTCGACACGCAGCTTCATGCATGCGGGACCCGCACCAGGCGCGACGACCCGACCAGCACCAGGATGCACACCACGGACGTGACGACCACGAGGAAATTGGCGACATCGTCCCGCCCGGCCTGGACCGCCTCGTAAACGGCGATCGACAGCGTCTGCGTGCGGCCCGGAATGCTCCCCGCCACCATGAGGGTGGCGCCGAATTCGCCCATCGCGCGTGCGAACGACAGCATCACGCCGGCGAGGATGCCGCGCCA
>JAYTTO010000206.1:0-2419 GCA_043744975.1 Betaproteobacteria bacterium
CGAGGTCCAGAGCGGCATGGGCCGCACCGGACGCTGGTTCGCCCACCAGCATGCCGGCATCGTCCCGGACGTGATGACACTCGCCAAGGGCCTGGGCAACGGCATGCCGATCGGCGCCTGCCTCGCCCAGGGTGCGGCGGCCGACGTGTTCACCCCCGGCAAGCACGGTTCGACCTTCGGCGGCAATCCGCTGGCCTGCGTGGCGGCGCTCGCCACGCTATCCGCCATCGAATCCGAAGGCCTCCTCGAGAACGCCAGCCGCATCGGCGGCTTGATCCGGGCCGGCATCGCCGAGCGCCTCGCCGGCTTTTCCGGGGTGCGGGCGATCCGCGGCAAGGGCCTCATGATCGGGATCGAGCTCGATCGCCCGTGTGGCGATCTGGTCCAGGCCGGCCTCGACGCCGGCCTGCTCATCAACGTCACCGCGGAATCCGTGATCCGGTTGCTGCCGGCCCTGGTCATGCGACGCGACGAGGCGCAAGAACTGGTGGAGCGCCTGACGGCGGTGATCCGGAGCTTTCTTCAACGGGAGACCCCTGCCGCCGTCGCGGGCTGACGCCATCCTGCCCCCGCGGCGGGGCTTCCCGATGAAGCCCATCAAGCACTTCCTGCGTTTCAACGACCTGACCCACGATGAGTTCGAGCACCTGTTCGCCCGCACCCGCTGGATCAAGGATCAGTTCAAGCGCTACCAGCGCTATTGGCCGCTCGAGGACCGGACGCTGGTCATGATCTTCGAGAAGGCCTCGACCCGGACCCGCCTGTCGTTCGAGGCCGGCATGCACCAGTTGGGCGGCGCCGCGATCTACCTGAACACGCGCGATTCCCAACTGGGCCGCGGCGAACCGGTGGAAGACGCCGCCGAGGTCATCTCGCGCATGTGCGACGTGGTCATGATCCGCACCTTCGAGCAGGAGATCATCGAGCGCTTCGCCGCGCACTCCCGCGTGCCGGTCATCAATGGCCTGACCAACGAGTACCACCCCTGCCAGACCCTGGCCGACATCTTCACGTACATCGAGCACCGCGGCTCGATCCAGGGTCGGACGGTCGCCTGGATCGGCGACTCCAACAACGTCTGCAACACCTGGCTGCAGGCGGCCGAGGTGTTCGACTTCAACGTCCACGTGTCGACGCCCCCGGGCTACGAAGTCGAGCCCGAGCGCGCCGGCTGCCATGGCACGCGCCACTACGAGCAGTTCGCCGATCCGATGGCAGCGGCCCAGGATGCCGACCTGGTCACCACCGACGTGTGGACCAGCATGGGCTTCGAGGCCGAGGACGAGGAACGCCGGCGCGATTTCGCCGACTGGCAGGTCGATGCTGAGATGATGCAGGCGGCGAAACCGGAAGCGCTGTTCATGCACTGCCTGCCGGCGCATCGTGGCGAGGAAGTCGCGGCGGACGTGATCGACGGCCCCCGCAGCGTGGTCTGGGACGAGGCCGAGAATCGCATGCATACCCAGAAGGCCCTGCTCGAGTACCTGCTCCTCGGCCGGATCGAAACAGGATGACCCCCCAGGCTTCCTCCGCTCGCCGCCTCGCTTGCGGGCTGCGCGCTCGGCCCCAAGGCCCCAACGTCTCAGAGTTTCTCTGGTCGCCAGTTTCGGGTGCCAGGAACGCCCGGTGATCGCCGCTGTCGCATCGCGGTCATCATCGACACCCCCTTCCGGAGAAGCCCCCCATGAATTCCTTCCGCATCCGATTCGCCGCCACCCTGCTGCTGGCGGGCAGCGCCCTGCTCGCCCACGCCGCCGGCGACAAGACCGGCTATATTCTCGACCAGAAGGGCTGCAGGATCGTCAACCCGGCGCCGCGCGCCGAAGAGACCGTGACCTGGAGCGGCGCCTGCTCCAGTGACGGCTTCGCCCAAGGCAAGGGCGTCCTGCAGTGGTTCCAGTCCGGCGTCCCGGACGAGAAGTACGAGGGCGAGATGGAACGTGGCTACGCCCACGGCAAGGGTGCCCAGACCATGGTGGACGGCGGCCGCTACGAGGGCGACTGGCGCGACAGCCAGCAGCAGGGCGAGGGCGCCTTTTTCGCACCCGACGGCAGCATCTACAAGGGCGCGTGGAAGGACGGCAAGCCGCACGGCGCTGGCGTCTATCGCACACCCGAAGGCAAAGTCCTGCGCGGCGAATGGGTCGATGGCAAGTACCGCGACCAGGATGCCGCAGGCGAGGACGACGATAACGACAAAGACGACGACGATGCCCAACCCACCCCGAACAAGACCTGAACGCAACGGAACCGGAACAGTGACCAGCAAGAAGAAGAACCAGATCAGCAGGGTCGTGCTCGCCTACTCGGGCGGGCTCGACACCTCCGTCATCCTCAAGTGGCTGCAGGACGTCTACCAGTGCGAGGTCATCACGTTCACGGCCGACCTCGGCCAGGGCGGCGAAGTCGAGCCGGCGCG
>JAYTTO010000207.1:0-9253 GCA_043744975.1 Betaproteobacteria bacterium
CTCGGCGTGATCCTCGACAACGACATCATCATCGACGAGGCCAGCCACTTCTGGGCCGACCCCTCGGCGCCGGCGGTCACCGACTACAACCGCCACCAGATCACGCGCGACCTGCCGCTGTCGTTCTTCCCCGGCGCGCGGTCGCTCACGCCGACCGAGGAGCGCGTGCCCAACACCTCGGCGATGCCGCTCGCCAACGCGTCGAAGAAGGCCTACGGCGAGACCACGCCGGATCGCGCCGAGTACGAGGAAGGCAAGGACATTCCGCCGCCGCTCACCATCATGGCGATCATCACCCGGCACCTCGATGCCTTCGACATCGCCGACACGAAAACCGGCGCCGCAGAGAAGCCGGTGATCCCGATCCTGCCTGGCGTCGACGGCGCGAAGCCCAAGACCAAGTCGCGCATCGTGGTCGTCGGCGATTCTGATTTCGCGACCAACTCGTTCTTCCAGGTAATGGGCAACGGCAAGCTGTTCCTCAACACGATCAATTTTCTCGCCGCGCAGGAGAACCTGATTGGCATCGAGCCGCGCACGTTCGATTCGCCGCGGGTCAACCTCACCAACAGCCAGATGAAGGGCACGTTCTTCCTGTCGGTGATCCTGATTCCTGCCTTGCTGGCCCTGATCGGCATGGTGGTGTGGTGGCGGCAGCGATGAGCATCACCACGGGACGCAAGCAGTTGATCGCGGTCTGGCTGGTGCTGGCCGGCCTGATCGCGTTGATCGTGGCGATCAAGATCGCCGACCGGGCGGTCGACCATGCCGAGACCGTCGTGGCGCAGAAGGGCGGCGACCGCTCGCGCCTGCTGGTGCCGTTGCCGATCGAGCAGATCGGCGCCATCGAGATCGCCACCGGCGGCACGGTCCACCGCTTCGAGCGCGATCCGGCCGGCGCCTGGTTCTATCACAGCGCCCATGCGCCGGCGCAGGGCACGCACGGCCACAATACCGATCCGGAGATGGCCGCCCGCATCGACAAGGCCTTCACCGGCTTCGGACGCGCGAAAATGGAGCGCGATTTTCCGTTCGACTCCAAGCGCACCGACTACGGCGTCACCAGTCCGCAGACGCTGATCCTGCTGTACAAGAAGGGCGAGATGCAGCCGCTGGTGCAATACGCCATCGGCGATGTCGCCGCCGACACCGTGAGCCGCTATGCGCTGCAGCTGGGGGGCAACAAGGTGTTCACGCTGCCCGGGTTTCATGTGCAGAACCTGCTGACGCTGGTCGCGGCCGTGAGCGCGCCAGCGAGCACGACCGCCACGACCGGCACCGCCGGCATACCGCTGCGGCCGCCGGAAAAGGCTGACGGCACGGTCACGGGCAGCGAGGCTGCGCTGCGCGCCCTGCGGGCCCTGCGCGAACCCACGCCGGGCAAGTAACCGTGTCGATGCCGCGCCGCTGCCGGTCGTCGCTCGCGGCGCTGGTGCTGCTGGCCGCGGCGCTCGTCGTGCCGCTGATGGTGCCATCCCTGGCTTGGGCCCATGCCGGCTCCAAGCTCGGCTTCGCGACCATCGAGGTCGATGCGGCGGCGGTGCACTACACGCTCACGCTGCCGGCCAATGCGCAGACCGCGGCGGACCAGCCGGCACCGGCACCGGAAGCTGCGGCGCCATCGCTGCTCGATGCGGTGCGCGCCAAGGTGCGGGTGGCCGACGGCGCCACCGCCTGCGCGATCACCGCGTCGTCGGCCGCGCCCAAGCCGGGTAGCCGCACCGAGGTCATCGTCAGGATCGAGTTCCGCTGCTTGCAGCCGCTGCACGCGCTCGAGATCCACGACGATCTCGCCGATGTGTTCAGCGCCGACTATCACACGATGGCGCAGATCACGACCAGCGGCGAAGGCCATCCGTTCATGTTCGGCGTCGACGCGCGCGCGACCACGGTGGCCATCAGCAGCAAGGTCGCGAGCGGCAGCTTCACGAGTTTCTTCCCGCTCGGCATCGAGCACATCCTCACCGGCTACGATCATCTGCTGTTTCTGCTGGCGCTGGTGCTGCGCGGGGGCAGGCTGAAATCGCTGTTCGGCATCGTCACCGCGTTCACCATCGCGCACAGCCTCACGCTCGCGCTCGCGGCGCTGAACATCGTGCTGCTGCCCGATCGGCTGGTCGAGGCGACCATCGCGCTCTCGATCGCGTATGTCGCCGCCGAGAACCTGTTGCTGCAGCGCCCGGTGTCGCACCGCTGGGCGGTGAGCTTCCTGTTCGGGCTGATGCACGGCTTCGGGTTCTCCAGCGTGCTGCGCGAACTCGGGCTGCCGCACGAGGGCCTGGTGTGGTCGCTGCTCGGTTTCAACTTGGGCGTCGAGACCGGCCAGGCCATCGCCGTGGCGATCATCCTGCCGCTGCTGCTGTGGCTCAAACGCAGCAAGTGGGAGACCAATACTGTGCGCGGTGTGTCGGTGGTGGTGCTGATCGTCGGGCTGGTGTTGTTCGTCCAACGCGCGCTGCTGGCGTGACGACCGCGGCCGCGGGGCTGTCACGACCCGCGTGCCAGCATCGTTGCAGGTTGCTCCCGTCCGATGATCCCCATGTTCTGCTGCAACAGCCGGCTCTTTCTGTCCGCGACCGCCTTGCTCGCAGCGTTGCCTGCGGCTTCCGAGCGCCTGGCCTGGTACGAGACGCGCAGCGGCCCCGGGCCGATGCCTTCGACAACAAGACGCCGACGCCGCCGTCGACGCCGCGATCGTGAACTTCCCGTGAGGAGATCCCATGGCCACTGACACCCTGATGACCGCCGAAGCCCAGACCGCGCGCCTGTGCGCGCTGCGCCGCGGCTTCAGCACCATCCACCTGATCGACGTCGGCATCAAGCTGGGCTTTTTCCGCGCGCTCGCCGAGACGCCCGGCCAGACGGCCGACGAACTGGCGCAACGACTCGATCTGAATGCGGCGTGGGTGCGCACGTGGCTGTGGACCGCGCACGGCGAAGCGCTGGTCGACGGCGATGCCGACGAACGCTTCAGGCTCGCACCGCACATGGACCAACTCCTTGCCACGCCATCGCATCCGCGCTATCTCGGCGGCTACATGCAGTTGGGCACCGACTTCGCTACCGAGGACTTTCGTCGCAGCGTGGCCGGCTACCGCAATGCCGAGGTGGTCCCGTTTCAGGGCCGGGGCGAGGCGTTCGCCCAGGCGGTTGCCGAGGCGACGTGGGGTTTGCAGATCGTGACCGCGAAGAAGCTACTGCCGGGTCTTGACGGCCTGCAGGCTCGGCTCGCCGCGGGCGGCACAGTGCTCGAGGTGGGATGCGGCACAGCCAACTTCGTGGTGCTGGCTGCGAAGTCGTTTCCCGCGGCGCGCGTGGTCGGCGTGGACATCGATCCCGACGGTCTCGCCGTCGGGCGGCGGCGCATCGACGAGGCTGGTGTGGGGGGCAGGGCGGAAGTGCACGAAGGCACCGTCGCCGCGAGCGTGCCGCCCAAGTCGGTCGACGTGGTGGTGATGGTCCAGGTGCTGCACGAGATCGAGCAGAACCTGCGGCCCACAGTCGTCGATGAATGCGCCGCCGCGCTCAAGCCCGGCGGCTGGCTGGTGATCGTGGACGAGACCTATCCGTCGACGCTCGCGCAGACGCGCGAAGCGGAGTTCCGCGTGCCGCTCTATACCGGGATCGAGGAACTCACCTGGGGCAACATCGTGCCGACGCGCGAGGAGCAGGAGTCGCTGTTGCGCAACGCGGGCTTCACCGGCCCGATCGGCCGCAGCCTTCTCGGTGAAGGCTTCACCGTCCTGACCGCGCAGGCTCCGGCTTGATCGACCAACACGCATAGCGGAGGGCTCGGCGCGCGCCGGTTCAGTCCGCAAGCGCGCCGGCCCCCCAATGGGGGGTGGGGGGTGTCGTTCTCAGTCTGCCCGCGGGCGCCCGGCCGGAAGCTGCGAGGAGTCGTTGTAGGTCGTCAGCATCTTCCGCAGTGCCGGCGCCGGCGTGTCTTCGGGATGATGCGCAGCCTCGTAGCGCACGAGGATGTCGTTGTAGGTGCGCACGTTCTCGGTTAGCGCCACGGCCTCGCCGCCACGCGCGAAGCCGTGCCGCAACGTGTCGTAGATCTCGGAGCGCGACAGGTTCGGCAGCGCGCTGCGCACGTCCATCCAGACATCCGGGTTCAGGCTGCCGCGCTGCGCGAGCACGCGTGCATCCGCGAGATGGCCCAGCCCCTGGTTGTAGGCGGCGAGCGCCATCCACGTGCGGTCCGGTTCGGCGATGCGCGGCGACAGGCTGTCGCGAATGTCGCGCAGGTAGCGTGCACCGGCGACGATGCTCTGGCGCGGGTCGAGACGGTTGGACACCTTGAGGCGATCGGCGGTGGTGCTGGTGAGCATCATCATGCCGCGCACGCCGGTGGGGGAGGTCGCGAGCGGATCCCACTTCGATTCCTGGAAGGCGAGCGCCGCGATCAGTCGCCAGTCGATGCCGGAGACTTCCTGCGCTTCCTGGAACAGGCCACGATAGGCCGGCAGCTTGTTGCGCATCGACTCGAACAGGTTCTCGAGATCGCCGCGGTCGAGCCGCTTCACGTGGCCGAAGTAGCGATCGACCACCTGCTTCAGGGTGCCGTCGGCGCGGATGCGCGCGAAGAACCCGGCGGCCTTGCGCGTGAGTTGCGGGTCGGCATCCTTCGGGAAGGCCCAGGCAAGTTGCTCGACGTCGCCGAACGGCAGGCCCTTGGCGAGATTGGGATAGAAGTTGCGCGCGACGTCGACCACGTTCGATGGCGCGACCGCGTAGTCGGCGTTGCCCTCCGAGACGCGCACCAGCAGGTCTTCCGGATTGGCGGTGGAGACTTCCTGCCACTGGAGATGCCGCAGTTGCCGCGACAGGCGCCGCAACTGCTCGGCACCGGCGGAGTCGGACACCACCTGGATGCGCTTCGCCTCCAGCGAGCCGAGGCCGGTCGGTACCGGTGAGGCTTCATTGCGCACCAGCATCTGGCGCACATCCATATAGGCAGGGCCGAAAGTGAAATGGCGCGAGCGCTCCGGCGTGATGCTGAGGCCGGCGGCCGCCATGTGCGCGTAGTGGCGGCGCAGGCGCGGTAGCACTTCGGCGTACGCGTCGACCTCGACGAAGCGGACCGGCATGCCGAGTTCGTTCGCAAACATCTCGACCAGGTCGTGCTCGATGCCGGCGAAGTTGCCGTCGGCGTCCTGGTAGCGGATGGTCGGGCTGTTGCGGGTGAGCACCACCAGCTCGGTGGACTCGGCGAAAGGCGCCACCGGTTTTTGCACCGCGATGTGCTGCATCAGCGGATCGGAGGCCGACACCGCCAGCAGCATGGCCAGGCCGGCGATCAGGCGCATGCAGCACCTCGTGCGGCATGGCGTGTACTAACGGCCGGGCCGATGCTAGGATTCGCCCCCTCCGGAGAGGTACCGAAGCGGTCATAACGGCGCTGACTCGAAATCAGATGGTCAGGGTAACCTGGCACGTGGGTTCGAATCCCACCCTCTCCGCCAAAATACAGGCCCCCTTGCGGGGCCTTTATTTTGGCGGATACGGGTGTGAGAGAACCCACCCGGTTCGACCAGAATTCACCGAATTCTGGGACGCCCGCAGGGCGGTCCTGGCGCATCGCGCCAGGATGGCGGGATCGCCCCAAGGCGAGCCCGACACAATCCCACCCTCTCACAAAGCCCCCTTGCGGGGCCTTTATTTTGGCGGATACGGGTGGGAGCGAACCCACCCGGTTCGACCGGACCAGCGCGCGCACCCCGACCCCACCGCGATCCACGCGGCAACATCCGGCATTGCTCAAGTCTGTCTGATCGAATCGCATCGTCACCCGCTGGTCGAACGGCACGAGCAAACGCTGGACGTGCCTGTCTTGAAGCTCATCGTGATCGCACTTCGCTATCGGGGCCGCGACATCGGGTCGCTTGTCGCCCATGAATTTTGGCGGTCGTTCCCGCGCCATTTGCGCGGCGGGGAAACCGCCCCTTCGAAATCTGCTGCCGGGGGCGTGCTCGGGGTGATGCAGCCCTCTTGGTACCCGGACGACGACCGGAAAAGTGTCCGTCGCCGCGGGTGTTGCCGGTCGGGAACCGGCTGTCCAAGGGCCAGTCTAGCCCACGATTCGCGCGGAAGTCATGCGTTTTTTGTACCGAGGGCTTATGCCAAGGTCTTGAATATTGGCTTTGTTTCCTATCGGTTCAACAAGTTGGACGGCGTTTTTGGAGTGAACTCTGCACCACGCCGGCTGGACGAACGGGCGGTTTCCGGCGGTCGGGCGGGCGACGGAAGGGCCCGGGAGGGCAGAGGTATACTCCGGCGATGATCCCATTGTCGCCGCGCGCCGGTCTCCGTCGCAGCCGCCCGTCCTTGACCCCATGCTTCGAGTCGTAGCGCTCGCCTGTGTCCGTGGAGAGCAGCCGTTGTTCAGCAATCTGTCCTTCGATCTGGACGGCGGCGAACTACTGTGGGTGGAGGGCGAGAACGGCAGCGGCAAGACCAGCCTGCTGCGCATCCTGGCCGGCCTCGCCGCGGCGGAATCGGGAGCAGTGGCCTGGCGCGGCCAGCCGGCCCGCGGGCTCGGCGAAGACTTCACCCGTGAACTGCTGTTTCTCGGCCATGCCAACGGACTCAAGGACGATCTCACTGTCACCGAGAACCTGCGTTTCGCCGCCCGTCTCGGCGGTTTCCCGGCCGATCCCGCCGCCGTTGCCGCGGCGATCGCATCCGTCGGCCTCTCGCACCGTGCCCATCTCGCCGTACGCCTGCTCTCGCAAGGCCAGCGTCGGCGTGCAGCGCTGGCGCGCCTCTGGCTCGACCGCTCGCGCGCGCTCTGGATCCTCGACGAGCCTTTCGCCGCGCTGGACGTCGACTCGATCGACCGCCTCGCGGCACGCATCGCGACCCATCTCGACGCTGGCGGCGCCGCGGTGCTCACCAGTCATCAGGACGTCGCTGTTGCCGCCCGCCGCACACAGCGCCTGCGGCTTGCGGGCTGACCATGTTCGACGCGTTCGCCGCGGTGTTCCTGCGCGACGTCCTGCAGGCCTGGCGGCGCCGCGCCGACTGGTTCACGACGATGTTCTTCTTTGTGGTGGTGGTGACCTTGTTCCCGCTCGGGGTCGGGCCCGAATCCGGCATTCTCGAGGCGATCGCGCCCGGGGTGCTCTGGGTGGCGGCGCTCCTTGCCGCGATGCTGTCGCTGCCGCGCGTGTTCGCGGCCGACTACGCGGACGGCACGCTCGAGCAGTTGCTGCTGGTGCCGCAGCCGCTCACGGTGCTGGTGCTGGCCAAGGTCGCCGCGCACTGGCTGCTGTCCGGCCTGCCGCTCGCGTTGATGGCGCCGGTACTGGGCCTGCAGTTCGGTCTCGGCGGCGAGGCGTTGGGGGTGTTGTTTCTGGCGATCCTGATCGGTACGCCGTGTCTCTCGCTGATCGGGGCCATCGGCGCGGCGCTGACGCTGGGCCTGCGCGGGGGCGGCGTGCTGATCGCGCTGCTGGTGCTGCCGCTGTACATTCCGGTGCTGATCTTCGGTGCCGGGGCCGTGGATGCGGTCGCCGCGGGAACCGGCGGGTCGGCCCACCTGTCTCTGCTTGCAGCCTGCTGCCTCGTCTCCCTGGCGGTGTCGCCATGGGCCACGGCGGCGGCGCTGCGTATCGCGCTCGAATGAGCGGGCGCTCCGGAGTTTCCGTCTGATGAACCTGTTCAAGTTCGCATCGCCGCAGAAGTTCTACCCCATCGCCGGGCGCCTGATCCCGTGGTGCTGGATCGTCGCGGTCCCGCTGCTGCTCTACGGGCTGTTCGTGGGATTCTTCATCGCGCCCGTCGACGGGCAGCAGGGCAACTCGTACCGCATCATCTTCATCCACGTGCCCGCGGCCTGGATGTCGATGGTCATCTACGTGGCGATGGCATTCTGGGCGGCGGTCGGCCTGGTGCTCAGCACGCGCCTGTCGTCGATGATGGCCACCGCTCTGGCGCCCACCGGCGCGCTGATGACCTTCATCGCGCTCTTCACCGGCTCGCTCTGGGGCTATCCCGCCTGGGGCACGTGGTGGGTGTGGGACGCGCGGCTCACCTCGGAGCTGATCCTGCTGTTCCTCTACATCGGCTTCATGGCGCTGCACGCCTCGATCGACGATCCACGGCGCGCCGACAAGGCTGCGGCCATCATCGCGATCGTCGGTGCGGTCAACGTCCCGATCATCTACTTCTCGGTGACGTGGTGGAACACCCTGCATCAGGGCGCTACCATCAACATCACCCGCGCCACCACCATGGAGAGCAGCATGCTGCAGGCGATGCTCATCATGGCGCTGGCGTTCTGGGCCTACTGTATCGGCGTCGTGCTCATGCGCCTGCGCAGCATCATCCTCGAACGCGAACATGCCACCGCCTGGGTGCGTGACATGGTCATAGAGCACGATTAACCGGGACCGACTGACATGGATTTCGTAGCTTGGGACTCGGCGACCGCCTTCTTCAGGATGGGCGGGTACGCGGCTTTCGTCTGGCCCGCGTTCGGCATTACGGCGGCGCTGATGGCGGCGGAGATCGTGCTGCTGACCCGCCGCCATCGCAGCCTGCTGCGCGAACGCACCCGGCGCATCACCGAGGTCGGGTTCGAGAAGATGTCATGAAAGCACGGCATAAACGGTTCGCACTGGTCGCCGCCGGCGTGGCCGTGCTGGGCATCGCGACCGCGCTCATCCTCAACACGTTCCAGAGCAACCTGGTGTTCTTCTACACACCGTCGCAGATTGCCGCGCACGAGGCGCCGACCAACCGCAGCTTCCGGATCGGCGGGCTGGTGGAGCAGGGCAGCCTGCAACGGCAGCCGGACGGCGTGACGGTGCGCTTTGTCGTGACCGACACGGCGAAGTCGGTGCCGGTGAGCTTCACCGGCATCCTTCCTGATCTGTTCAAGGAGGGCAAGGGCGTGGTGGCGCAGGGTCGTCTGGAATCCGGAATCTTCGCGGCCAGCGAAGTCCTGGCCAAGCATGACGAAAACTACATGCCACCTGAAGCGGCGCACGCCCTCAAGCAAGCGCATGACAAAGGGACCGCCGCGATGCCGGCCAATGCAGGCGCAGCGGGAGGCGCCGCAAAATGATTCCTGAACTCAGACAATTCGCGCTTGCGCTCGCCATGTGTCTCGCCCTGGTCCAGGCGGTACTGCCGCTGATCGGTGCGGCACGCGGCAACGCAAGCCTCATGGCGGTCGGGCGCCCGGCGGCGCAAGGGCAGTTCGTGTTCGTTGCATTCGCGTTCGGCTGCCTCACCTACGCGTTCG
>JAYTTO010000208.1:0-1959 GCA_043744975.1 Betaproteobacteria bacterium
TGGTGCACGAAGTCACCAGCCCGCAGGCGTTCGAAGGGCTGAAGCTCGCGGGCCGCAAGCCGTGGCGCATCGACTCGATCGTCGCCACCGCCGATCACAACACGCCGACGCGCGACTGGGACAAGGGCATCCGCGATCCGATCTCGCGCACCCAGGTCGAGACCCTCGACGCCAACATGCGCGAGTACGGCTCCAAGGCCTACTTTCCATTCCTCGATCCGCGCCAGGGAATCGTGCATGTGATCGGCCCGGAGACCGGAGCGACGCTGCCGGGCATGACCGTCGTCTGCGGCGACTCGCACACCAGCACCCATGGCGCGTTTGCGGCGCTCGCGTTCGGCATCGGCACCTCCGAAGTGGAGCATGTGCTGGCCACGCAGTGCCTCACGATGAAGAAGGCGCTGCGCATGCTGGTCCGGGTCGAGGGCACCCTCGGGCGTGGGGTGACGGCCAAGGACATCGCGCTCGCGCTGATCGGCCACATCGGCACGGCTGGCGGCACCGGCTTCGCGATCGAATTCGGCGGCGGCGCGATTCGCGACCTGTCGATGGAAGGCCGCATGACCCTCTGCAACATGGCCATCGAGGCCGGCGCACGCGCCGGCATGGTCGCCGCTGACGAAACCACCATCGCCTACCTGCGTGGCCGCACGTTCGCGCCGTCCGACGCGAACTGGGGCGCCGCGGTCGCCTACTGGAAGACGCTGCACAGCGATCCGGGCGCCGTGTTCGATCGCACGGTCGAGATGCGTGCCGAGGGCATCGCGCCGCAGGTGACCTGGGGGACGTCGCCCGAGATGGTCGACACCATCGATGGCCGGGTCCCGGATCCGGCCACCATCGCCGATCCGGCACGGCGTGCGGCGCTGGAACACGCGCTCGCCTACATGGGTCTCGCCGCGAACACGCCCATCACCGCCATCCGTATTGACAAGGTCTTCATCGGTTCCTGCACCAACTCGCGCATTGAGGATCTGCGCGCGGCGGCACTGGTGGTGAAGGGCCGCAAGGTTGCCGCCGGCGTCAAGCTGGCGCTGGTGGTGCCGGGCTCCGGTCCGGTGAAGCGGGCTGCGGAAGCGGAAGGCCTCGACCGGATCTTCACCGACGCCGGCTTCGAGTGGCGCGAGCCCGGCTGCTCGATGTGCCTCGCGATGAACGACGATCGCCTGGAGCCGGGCGAGCGCTGTGCCTCAACCTCGAACCGCAACTTCGAAGGGCGCCAGGGCGCCGGCGGCCGCACCCATCTGGTGAGCCCGGCGATGGCCGCCGCCGCCGGCATCGCCGGCCACTTCGTCGACGTGCGCAAGGCGTTCTGATGCGCGCGTCCGCGAGACTCGCGTGCGCGGCGTTGATCGCCCTCGTCGCGCTCGCGACGTCGGGCTGCAACACCTGGGAAGGTATCAAGCAGGACGCGAAGGGTGTCGGCGACTCGATCTCCAACAGCAAGAAGAAGTGACATGCAAAAGTTCGTGACTCTGGATGGTCTGGTGGCGCCGATGGACCGCGCCAACGTCGATACCGATGCGATCATCCCCAAGCAGTTCCTGAAATCGATCAAGCGCACCGGCTTCGGTCCGAACTTGTTCGACCAATGGCGCTATCTCGACCACGGCGAACCCGGCATCGACAACACCGGACGGCCGCTCAATCCGGACTTCGTGCTCAACCAACCGCGGTATCGGGGCGCACAGGTCCTGCTGGCGCGGGCGAACTTCGGTTGCGGGTCCTCGCGCGAGCACGCGCCATGGGCCCTGCTCGACTACGGCTTCCGGGTCGTGATCGCACCATCGTTCGCCGATATCTTCTTCAACAACTGCTTCAAGAACGGTCTGCTGCCGGTGGTCCTGCCCGCGGCAACGGTGGACGCACTGTTCGCGGCCACGCTGGCGACGCCGGGCTATCGCGTGGTGGTCGATCTCGCGGCTCAGCGCGTGTCGACGCCGCAAGGCGACTCGCACC
>JAYTTO010000209.1:0-3278 GCA_043744975.1 Betaproteobacteria bacterium
GATCGGAAAAAACGACACCGGCGTCATCAGCCGGTTCTCCTGCGCTTCGAGAGCACCGAGCGCAGCGCTCTCCTGCGTGTAGGCGAGCCACTCCGGATCGGCCCACATGGCGGCGCGGCGCGTCTCGCGGTCACCGGCGTTCTCGTAGGCCCAGATGTGGATGTACTGGTTGACGTTGCCGGTCTCGGTGGTCAGGTAGGCGAACGGCTGGCCGAGGTGGCGGGTCTGCGGGCCCTTGCCCTTCTGTTCGTAGAGCGCGAGGTGCTTCTTGATGGTCCCGGGACGGCAGGTGTAGGTGCGGACGTCGAGCAGCATGGGTTCCTCCTGGTGATCGGTTGTCGTGGATCGCCGCCGACGAAGCGGCGAGGCCGCGATGGTAACCGGCGGCCGGGGCGAGCGACGTCGAGGACTGGCACGCCGCCATGTAGCGATGACGGTGATAGCGGCGCCACAGATAGCGGCGCCAAGTCTTGCAATCACATATTAACGCGACGAGAGAGACGCCAATGTGCGGCGAAGATCGCCCGCCAGTGCGGCTTGTCATGTGCCGTGCCGGGACGATGCTTTATTGCAAGACCTGCCCCCGATAATTCACGGCATCGCCGATGCGCCATGCCCCGAACAGCGCCTACGGCGCCGGGTTCGGATAGCGTCCGAGGAGAACGTCGATCTCGGCCAGCGTGTCGGCGTCCAGCTCGAACTGCGCCCCGGCGATGTCCTCGCGCAACTGGTCCATCGTGGTGGCCCCGATGATCGACGAGCCGAGGAACCAGCGACTCGCCACGTAGCCGAGCGCGAGTTGCACGAGGGTGATACCGCGCCGTTTTGCCAGTGCCGCGTAGGCCTCGATAGCCTCGGGGACGATCGGCTTGCGGAACCGGATGCCGAGCGCGTCGAACAGCGTGAAGCGCGCGCCGGACGGCTTTGCACCGCCGAGATACTTGCCCGAGAGCAGGCCGGCGGCGAGCGGGCTGTAGGCGAGCAGCGTCATGTCCTGGCGGAACAGCGCCTCCGCGAGGTCGTTGTCGACATTGCGCGACAGCAGGCTGTAGCTGTTCTGCAACGTCACGGGCGCGGGCACACCGAGTTCCTTCGCGACGCGATGGAACTCGCACACGCCCCATGCGGTTTCATTGGACAGGCCGTAGTGGCGGATCTTGCCGGCGCGGATCATCGCGGCCATGCCTTCGACCTGCTCGTGGATCGAGGGGCCCGGCTTCTCCTTCGACGGATCGAACGCGCCCGAGCCGAACATCGGCACGTTCCGCTGCGGCCAGTGGATCTGGTAGAGATCGATATAGTCGGTCTGCAGGCGCGCAAGGCTGGTGTCGACCGCCTCGGCAATGACACCGGCGGTGAGATCGGTGCGCCCGTTGCGGATCCAGTCGCGCCGCCCGGGACCGGCGACCTTGGTGGCGATCACGACATCCTTGCGCCGACCCGCGACGCCAAGCCACGTACCGAGATAGGTCTCGGTGCGGCCCTGCGTCTCGCCATTGGGCGGCACCGGATACATCTCCGCGGTGTCGATGAAGTTGATGCCCTCGGCGCGGGCGACGTCGAGCTGCGCATGCGCCTCGGCCTCGGTGTTCTGCTGGCCCCAGGTCATCGTGCCGAGGCAGACCTGCGACACGTCGAGGTCGGTACCGGGAAGGGTGCGGAATTTCATGGGTGTCTCTCTGTGTATTGCTGCTTTTTAGACGGCCAGTGCCGGGACTGAATCGAATGACCGTGGACCCGGGCGCGAGCGTAACCGATTCCGCGCCGGATGCAGCGTGTGCACCCATTCCTTTCAGATGGCCGATCCATAAACTTGCATTTTGCCGGACCATAATCTTGCAATTGGCCGACCCAAAAGGTTGCGACCAGCCGATGGTTGCTCCGCATCGGCGACACGGGACTGGCCAGCGGATTGTCGCGACGTGGACGCCGACGAACCAGATAATCCCGGCAGCTCCCGGACTTGCCGCTCGCGCTTGGCGCGCCTCCCACGGTATCAGTCATGCTCGTGCCCGACGAGCTTGCGTCGCATGCGCCGGATGCCGAGCGCGACCAGCAGCACCACGAACGGTATCGCAATGCCGATGGTCTGTTCGGGATCGACGTGCAGGCCCGCAGCCTTCAGCGCCTTGGCAGCGTAACCGATCAGACCCACCACGTAATAGGTGATCGCGGCAGTCGACAAGCCCTCGACGGTAGCTTGCATCCGCAGTTGCAATTGCGCGCGCCGGTCCATCGACGCCAGCAGCGCCTGGTTCTGGCGTTCGCGGGCGATCTCCACGCGGGTGGACAGCAGCGCGCTGGTGCGCGCGACACGTTCGGAGAGCCCGGCCATGCGACCGGCGGTCGATTCGCACGTCGCCATCGCCGGCGCCAGGCGCCGGCCCATGAATTCGCCGATGGTCTGCAATCCGGGCAGGCGCGACTCCCGCAACTCCGCGATGCGCGAATCCACGAGCTTGTGGTAAGCACGGCTGGCGCCGAAGCGGTACTGCGAGGTGGCGATCGCGCTCTCCACCTCGGCGGCGAGCCCGGTGAGTTGTCCGAGCAGCTTCTCGTCCGCACCGTCCTCGCGCGCCATGCGGTCGGTGAGCGCGCCCAGCGCACCCTCGATGCGTGCGACTCGCGGACCCTCCGCCCGCGCCACCGGCAGTGCCATCAGCGCCAGCACGCGGTAGGTCTCGATCTCGAACAGCCGCTGGAGCATGCGACCGGCCTGCCGCGGCGTGAAGCGCCGGTCGAGCACGAGGAAGCGCACGCAGCCGTCGGCGTGAATCTTGAAGTCGGTGAACGCGAAACCAGCACCGCCGCCGATTTCGCTGCCGATCGGCGCGTTGCCCTCGAACATGCGCGACAGCATGGCGGCATCGGCGGGATCGCCTTCCACCGCAACCAGCTTCGCGTGCGCGGCCACGATCGTGCGGCCGGGGATCGCGCGCAGCCAATCGGCGGGCAGCGCGGCGAAGGCAGGTTCGCTGAACGGCTGCGGGCTGCGGCCGCGCACGAACACGGTGTAGACGGAAAACTCGCCGTGACGCTCCCACTTGATCCGGAACGTGCCGAGCGACACGCTCAGATGGTTCGCCTCGGCGGGCGGCACGGGCGCGGCGAACCGCTCGAAGAGGGTAGCCAGGTGGGCCCGCTCGCGCGCCCGGTCGGCGGGGTCGACCAGCACCGCGAGAAACGACGCCCGCTCAGGCGTCTCCAGCGCTTCATAGGGCCGCGCATGGACCTCGTTGGCGAGGACGTATCGCGCCGGGTAGTCGTCGGGCAGAAGG
>JAYTTO010000210.1:0-3997 GCA_043744975.1 Betaproteobacteria bacterium
GCTGAGGTCATGATCCTATCCCGTCGCTTGACGTACGATACGTTCCAGTCTCGCACAGACGAGACCATCTTTAGGAGAGTGATCGATGAGCGATACCACAAGACGCGAGGTGCTCAAGGGCATCGGCGCGGCGGCCGTCGTGGCGGTGATTCCCGGTGCCGCGTTCGCGGACGAACCGAAGTACCCCATCGAGGCCGGCGCGAAGCTGAAGCTCATGCGCTGGCGGCGCTTCATCCAGGGCGACGAGGATGCCTGGATCGCCAACACGAAGAAGTTCACCCAGGCCACCGGCGTCGAGGTGACCATCTCGAACGAGGGCTTCGAGGACATCCGGCCCAAGCTGGCGCTCACCGCCAACGTCGGCAGCGGCCCCGACATCGCGCTCGGCTTCCTGGAAGACCCGCACTTCTTCCCGGACAAGCTGATCGACATCACCGACGTGGCCGAGTACCTCGGCGCGAAGTACGGCGGCTGGTTCGACGCCATGCGCCGCTACGGCACGCTGGCCAAGGGGCCGAACAAGGGGCACTGGATCGGACTGCCGCTCGGTGCCGGCGGCTCGCTGCTGAACTACCGCATCTCGTGGATGCGCGAGGCGGGGTACGAGACCTTTCCCACCGACTTCGACAACTTTCTCAAGCTGTGCCAGAAGCTCTCGAAGAACGGCCACCCGCCCGGATTCTCGCTGGCCCACACCACCGGCGACGCCGAGACCTGGAGCCACAACGTCCTCTGGGGTTTCGGCGCCAAGGTCGTCGACGCCAACAACAACGTGGTGCTCAACAGCCCGGAGACGGTTGCCGCGATCGAATACATGGTGCAGCTAAACAAGACGTTCATCGACGGCACGCTCGCCTGGAACGGCGTGTCGAACAACAACGCCTTCCTCGAGGAGAAGATCAGCCTGACCTCGAATGGCCCGTCGATCTACTACGTCGCCAAGAATTCCACCGACCCGGCCAAGCAGAAGCTGGCGGTCGACATGAATCACGCCGCCTTTCCCATCGGGCCCGCGGGTCAGGCGGCCGAACTGCACCTGTTGTCGCAGGCGATGGTGTTCAAGTTCACCAAATATCCGAACGCTGCCAAGGCGTACCTGAAGTTCATGTGGGAGCGCGAGCAATACGAGCCATGGCAGGCGGCGGCGACCAGCTACATGTGCCCGCCGCTCAAGGACTACACCAAGACCAGGTTCTGGGCCAGCGATCCCAAGTACGCGGCGTTCCGCGAGGTGGCCTTGCGCATGCGCTGGAGCGGCTATGCCGGCGATGTCGGGCCGGCATCCGCGGCATGTCTTGCCGACTGGGTGATCGTCGACATGTTCGCCCAGGCGGTCGCCGGGCAGAAGACGGCGAAGGAGGCGGCAGCCCAGGCGGCGGAGCGGGCGAAGCGCAACTACCGGACGTGACCGATTCCGGCGCCGGCCGGGAACATCGGCCGGAACCGGGGGTCGCACGGCAAGCATGCGGGGCCGGCGCCGGTAACGGCAGTGGCGCCGCGCCGCCCGTGTTCCCTGTCCTGTGTCCTTTTTCTTCCGGAGAGCTGCGCATGAGAGTTCTGGTCCCGACCGTCGCCGCCGTCGCCCTGCTGGCGCTGGCCCCCACCCTCGCCCGGGCGGAGTACGCCTCCATCGAAGCGGCTGCGGTCATCACCGACGACAACGTCTTCCGGTTCGAGAGCGAGTCGATCGCCCGCCAGGGGCCGCGCCTGCGATTCGACGTGACCGTGGCCTGGCGCGACGGCTTTGTCCGCCCCGCGGATGCGCCCCCCGGCAAGGTCATCCGGTACCTGACCGACTGCAAGGTGGGTGAACTGGCGCTGGCGGCGGTCTCGACCTTCACCGATGGCAGCCAGGACCGCAAGACCTATGGTGTCGCTCCCGGCGGCTGGGAGTTCGTCAAACCCGAGGCCGGATCGCGCGAAGCGATGTGGATGAAGAAGGCCTGCGACTCGCTGCTCTAGGTTTCTGTTCCGCCTACTCGGTCACCGCCGGCACGTTGAACACTTCGCGCAGATAGGCCACGTACGACGGGTCGTAGTCCATGGTCTTCTCCGGGGTGTCGCTGATCTTCGCCACCGGCTGACCATTGCAGCGCGTCATCTTGATCACGATCTGCAGCGGGTCGGGGCCGAGGTCGTTGGTGAGGTTGGTGCCGAGGCCGAAGGCCGGCTTGCAGCGGCCCTTGAAGCGCTCGTATAGCTCGATGCACAGCGGTACGTTGAGGCTGTCGCTGAACACGAAGCTCTTGGTGCGCGGATCGACGCGCATGCGCTGGAAGTGCGCCAGCATCTTCTCGCCCCAGTCGAACGGATCGCCCGAGTCGTGGCGCACGCCGTCGAAGAGCTTGCAGAAGAACAGGTCGAAGTCGCGCAGGAACGCATCCATCCCGCACACGTCGGTGAGGGCGATGCCGAGGTCGCCGCGGTATTCCTCGGCCCACTTGTCGAAGGCGAAGCGCTGCGAGTCGCGCAGGCGCGGGCCGACCGCCTGGCAAGCCTGCAGGTATTCGTGCGCCATGGTGCCAAGCGGCAACAGGTCGAGCTTGCGGGCGAAGTAGACGTTGCTGGTGCCGGTCAGCTTGTGACCGATGCCGTGCTTCAACGTCGAGATCACGCGCTCCTGCCAGGCGTGCGAGAAACGCCGCCGGGTGCCGAAGTCCGAGATACGGAATTCCGGCTCCGGATAACCGCGCACCAGCGCGATCTTGTCCTCCAGTCGGCGCAAGCCCTCGGTGGGGTCCGTCGCGACCGAGTGATTGCGGAAGTACACCTCGCTGATGATCGCGAGCACCGGCACCTCGAACAGGATGGTGTGCAGCCAGGGCCCATGGATGGTGATGTCGATGCCGCCGGAGGCCTCGGGCGCCTCATGGATGTCGATGAAGCTCTCATCGAGGCGGAACAGCCGCAGCAGGTCGACGTAGTCGCTCTTGAGGAACCGAAGGCCGCGGAGGTAGTCGAGTTCTTCCTTGCGGAAGCGCAGCGCGCACAACTGCTTCACCGCGTCACGGATCTCGTCGAGGTGCGGGGCGAGGTCGATGCTGCGGCTGCGGCACTTGAATCGGTACTCGGCCTGGGCGCCCGGGAACTGATGCAGCACCACCTGCATCATCGAGAACTTGTAGAGGTCGGTATCGAGCAGCGAGGAGATGACGGACATGAGCCGGAGGCGGTCAGCGGCGGTGAACGAGGGCGCATTGTCACCGAATCGCCGCCGGGTTGCTTCCACCCTGTGGCCATGGCAAGTTACGCGCCGACATCCACTCTTACCGGTAGCGACCATGCCTCCGTTCCGCGCCTTCCTTGCCCGACTCCTTTTGGCGACACCGCTGCTCGTGCCGACGGTCCACGCCGAGGGCACCGACGAACAATGGGAAGTCACCATGAACATGGAGATGGCCGGCATGCCGGCAATGCCCGCCATGACCATGAAGGTCTGCAAGCCCCAGGGCAAGTCGGAGGAGGACCTGATCCCGAAGGAGAAGGACTGCAAGGTGCTGGAGCAGAAGCGCAGCGGCTCGAAGTTCAGCTTCAAGATCCAGTGCGACCGCAAGGGCGACACCATGATCGGCACCGGCGAGACCGAGTACCTCAACAAGGACTCCTACCGCGGCACGCTGCGCATGACCGGCACGGCCGACGGCCAGAAGATGGACATGAAGCAGAGCTACACCGGCAAGCGCGCCGGCACCTGCTCGGCCGAAGCCCAGAAGAAAGAGACCGACGCCCGCGTCGCAGCCGCCCAGGCGCAGGGCGCAGAAGCCATGGCCAAGATCTGCAACGAAGGTCTGAGCACCATGCAGCCGCTCTTCTTCATCGGCGACAGCGCCATCTGCAAGGATCGCAAGAACGAGTTCTGCTCCGCGGCCACCAAGGCCAGCCAGGACCTGCGCGATCCCGCCGCCTGGCCGCGCTACGAGAAAAAGAGCTGGCGTGAAGCGGTCAAGGCTTGCGGTGGCGACGACGTTGCCGTGGTGCGCGATGCCTGCAAGAGCGC
>JAYTTO010000211.1:0-1683 GCA_043744975.1 Betaproteobacteria bacterium
GTTCTCCCACTTCGGATGCTCGGGATCTTCCGGCGGCTTCACCGGGTTCGGACCGACGTGGCAGAACGCGCACGACATGCCCACGCGGTACGGCCGCACGAGCTCCTTCGACAGGTAGTAGGTGGGGTCCTCGTAGTAGCGCTTCGGGTCCCATTGCTTCGCGGCCGCCGCATTGAAGGCGGGATTGGGGAACAGCCGCAGGCCGACGATCCCGGTGGCGTAGCCGTAGAACGAGCCGGCCTCGAGGTTCTTGCCGCGCGCGCCGAGCGCAACGCCGGGGTACTTGATGGCGTTCTCGAACGGATCCGGTGAGCAGCCGGGGCCGCGCTGGTCGAGCCACAGGCCGAAGCGTTCCGGGTCGGGGCCGGTCGGCTTCCCGAAGCACGGCTCGTTCACCAGGCCGAAGTAGTTCCAGCGCGTGTCGCGGCTGTAGCGCAGGTTGGGGTGCGAGGAGAGCACCTTGAGGAAGTCGAGGTTGCCCACGCTGGCGGTGGAGAGCAGATCCCAGAAGCGGTCGTTACCGCCGGTCCAGACCAGCCAGGTGTTGCGGCCCTGCACCTCGGCCGGGGTCAGCTCGATGCCGCTGTCCATGTCGCGGAAGAAGTCCTCGTCCGCCGCGTTGAACGACGCCGGCGCGCGCTGCGCGACCTTGGCTTCGTCGAGCAGATGTCCGGAGCGCGACGCGCAGCCCACGATCACGGCGCAGGCCAGCGGCAGCAACAGCGCGGTTCGCAACAGCGTCTTCTTGTTCATGGTCTGGCTTCCTCCTCCGGTTCGACGCGCCGCATGCCGGCCGGGCGCGATCGTGATGACGGTTAGATGCTCCTCGGCGCGACGGCGCCCGATTTCGCGTCGGCGATGACGGCGTCGGACGCCTTCTCGCTGATCATGTAGACGGGCGTGACGATGAAGAACCCCGGAATCCGCGGAAAGATCGAGGCGTCCACCACCCGCAGGCGCTGCACGCCGTGCACCCGGAAATTGCTGTCGACCACGGCGCGCGGATCGCTCGCCGGGCCCATGCGGTTGCTGCACGAGGCATGGTGTCCCCAGGCTTCGTCGCGCACGAACCGCCCGATGGCTGCGTCGCTGTCGGCAGAGGCGCCGGGCAGCACTTCCTCGTCGATCACGTCGCGGGCGCTGTGGTTGAGCCGCCGCGCGAATTGCACACCCTTGACCACGGCGTCGAGATCCCGGCCGGCGGCGTCGTTGCCCTCGTCGAAGTAGTGGAAGTTGATGTCGGGCACCTGGCGCGGATCGGCCGAGCGCACCTCGACGCTGCCGGCGGTGTTCTCGGTGTGGGCCTTGAGCACGGCCCAGGTGAAGTAGTTCTTGTAGTGCGAGGCGGCGGCCGAGTACCCGGGGTAGTAACCCTTGAAGTAGCCGGGGAAGCCGAACACGAACAGGTCCGGCAGCGGCTGCACCGGCGACGAGCGCTTGATGATGCCCAGCGCGGTGCCGTTGGAGGTGTAGACGCCGCGGCCTTTGCGCCACTGGTCGAAGCACTTGTCCGGCGGATCGCCAGCGGCCGGCGGCGCGAACTTGCAACCCTGGAGCAGCTCGAAGTCGGCCTTCATGCGGCTGACCACGCCGACCTCGTAGCGGTCCTGCAGGTTGCGGCCGACCCCCGCGAGATCCACGCGTACGGGAATGCCGGCGCGGTCGAGCACGGCCTTCGGGCCG
>JAYTTO010000212.1:0-5171 GCA_043744975.1 Betaproteobacteria bacterium
CGCCGAGATCGGCGGAGCGGAACAGTCCGGTGAGTTGCTTGCCGTTGACGAACACGATGTTGCCGATCGCGTGCGCATTCGCCAGCGGCGCACTGAGCGTGATCACGCCGGTCGCCGTGTTGACGCCCGTGACCGTCGCGCCTTCCCACTGCGCCGGGACGAACACGCCGGAGTGCGGCGTGGCGACAATGGCGATCGTCACCGAGTTGCCGACATAGAACAGGTCCGGACTCGCCACGGTGATCGTGTTCGCGGCGGGTCCGACCACCACCGGCGCCGTCAGACGTGTCCGGTCGCCGATCAGCGCGGCATAAAGGGGCCGGTTGCCGGTGACACCGTCGGCGGCCTCGCTGGCCGACAGGATGATGCGCTCGGCATCGGCAACATCGGCCAGGCCGGCACTCACTGCGGTCCAGGTGGCGCCCGCGTCGTCGGTCCGGAAGACTCCACTGCCAAGCACGCCCGCGTAGAACCGGCTGGGGTTCGACGCATCGCGGGTCATGTCGGTGACGCCGCCTGCCGGCAATCCGGAACTGCCATCGCCGGAGAGACTGCTCCAGGTGGCGCCGCCATCGGTCGAACGGAACAGGCCGCCTTGCCGCTGGACCTCCTGCGCGAGGGTGGCATCTGCCAGGAACGAGCCACTGCCGTTGACATCGAGCGTGGCGACAGCCTTGTCGAGTGCGCCCGCGAGCACGACCTGCTTGCCGGCGACCTGTGTCGTCGTCGGCGCGACGCCGGCGATGGCGAGGCCGGCGAACGAACTGGCGCCGAGCAGCTGCCAGGAGGCGCCGCCATCGGCGCTCTTGAGCACACCCACGTTGAGGCCGGCGCGGCCCGAGCTGCTGAACGAGCCGGTGCCTGCGTACACCACGAGCTTCGACAGGGGCGTTGCGGCGCTCAACGCTGCGCCATCGCTATCCAGCGGGCTGATCTTGATGTCGCCGATCGACAGCGACGGAAACTGGTCGGTCAGCGGCGTCCAGTTGGTGCCGCCGTCGGTGGTGCGCCAGACGCCGCCGTTCACCGACCCGGCGAACATCACGTTGCCGTTGAATGGATGCACCGCAAGCGACTGCACGGCGCCGACCACGGGGTTGTTGCCCGGCACGGCTGCCTGGGCATTGAGGATCGGGCCGGGTCCCTGCTGGATCCAGGACGGAATACCCTGTTCGTCGATGAAGCTGGCGCCGAGGAAGGTCTCGACGTTGCGCACGAAGATGAACTCGTTGTTGCGCTTCAGCGCCGCGGTTCCGTCGGAGAAACGGATCACGGTGGTGCGGACCGAACTGACGTCGAGGGTGTCGTTGCCGGCGCCGCCGTCGATCACCATCTCGGTGCTGAAGTTCAACTCGTCGAGCTTGATGGTGTCGTTGCCGCCGCCGGTGTCGATCGTCAGGCGGCCCGACGGGGACTTTGTCGTCAGGTCCTCGAAGGTGCCGTTGACGCTGTCGATCAGCAGGTTGCCGGGGCTGGCGTCATCGATGCGGATCGAGTCGTCGCTGCCGGTGCCGACCGGCGGCGTCGATCCGATGTTGAACACCTTGTTGACGGCGACACTCGAATCCACCGTCGGCTCCATGCCGCGGTAGTCGAGCACGTACGAGTCGAGCTGAATCGTTCCGGAATCCGGACCGGTCGTGGTGTAGACGGCAATGTCGACGGTCCGGGGCGCCAGGACCAGACTATCGAAGCCGCCGGCACCGCCGTCGACCAGACCGACGTTCGAATTCGCGCCGACCACGAACGTCTCGCGGTTGTTGGCGCCGCCGGTCACGGTCGGCACGTCGCCCGTGATGTTCCAGACGGTTTCGGGGGTGCTCTGCCATTCGACCGGCGGGGTGATGGCGGCGTCGACCGAGTCGGGACCGACGTGGATCGTGGTGGTGACCGGCGGCGTGGCGATCTGCTGCAACTGGCTGGTGATGGCCGGCCCGACCAGCGGCGAGACGATGTCCGCGGACATCAGGAGTCGGCTCTCCAGCGCCTCGAACATCACCTTGCGCTTGAACGGGATGGCGGTCTTGTGCCGCCCGGAACGGACCATCCGACCGAACCATTTTTCTTTGAACAGGCGCGAAAGCGTTGCCATCTGCATCTCCAGCAGAACGCCGCCGCAGCACCAGGGACGAGCCCGCGTGAGCCTCGATATGGCGCGAAACCGACCCCCACTTGCGCGGAATCCGGTGTCGGTTGCCATGGTATCTGGCTCCCCGAAAACACGTCCAACCCGATCGACCGCCGCGTCGATCCGGGCCGGCACTGCTGCAAGCTCTGCGTCCTGGCGGTCCGCTCCCCTTCAGGAAGGGCTACGGATCCACCAATAGGGTTATTGTTGGTCTTGACAACCCCGCAGCCTGGCTCGTCGGGACGGCGCGGAGTGGCATGGATACACCCGTATCGCTTGCGAAAAATACTCCCTGCCAGGAGGTTTGTCCATACGCTACATCGCAGATGAGCCTCGGGGAAAAAAACGTCATATATTCGAGACTTTATGTGCAAAACTCTCCCACTCAACCGCAATTGCAGCGCAACAAAAAGCTGAACAGATGAGTGCTTTCCACCGCTTGACGTGCGCGGCAGCGTTTGCCGCCTTGACCGTTGCCCCGCCGGCTTCGGCCCAGGAATACGACTGCCTGGTGGAAGCCCGGAACACCGTGGAGATCCGCAGCCCGGTCGAAGGCCTGATCGAGGACGTGCCGGTGCGGCGCGGAGATTCCATTCGCAAGGGCCAGGTCGTGGTGCAGATGGAGGCGGGGCCGGAACGGGCCGCGCTGGCGCTGGCGCAGTCCAAGGCGACCATGCAGGGCCCGCTCAAGGGCGCGGAATCGCGCCTGGACTTCGCCGCCAAGAAGGAAGACCGCGCTGTCGAGTTGTACAAGCAGAACTTCGTGTCCGCCGGCGCCCTCGACGAAGCCGTGACCCAGCGCGAGCTGGCCCAGGCCGAACTGAAGGAGGCGCGCGAGAACCTGCGGCTGTCGGAACTCGAAGTGCAGCGCGCCGAAGAGTTGCTCAAGCTGCGCACCATCCGCAGCCCGTTCAACGGGGTCGTGGTGGAGCGCTACATGTCCAACGGCGAGTTCGCGACGGCAAACGTCAAGAACCCGATCCTGAAGCTGGCCGAGATCGACCCGCTGCACGTCGAAGTGGTATTGCCGGCCACGGTCTACAACCGCATCCGCCGCGGCGAGACCGCCATGGTCAGTCCGGAGGCGCCGGGCGGCCGCTACACCGCAACTGTCACCCTGGTCGACCGGGTGATCGACGCAGCCAGCGGAACCTTCGGCGTCCGGCTCGAGCTGCCGAATCCGAACCTCGCCATCCCCGCAGGTGCGAAATGCAAGGTCCGGTTCAAGCACTGAAGTGAAGTGACATCCCCCCCTGCCTCACTGCATTCGGGCACCCCCCAATGGAGGGCCAGCGCGCTGGGGGCGGCCCGGCGCGCGCTGCGGTCCTGCCTTCTGCTTTGCGCGGCACTCGCGCCGCTGGCACCGTCATACGCCGGCGAAGCCGCCCTCACCGCCGAGGTCCCCGGCGGAAAACACAAGGTCCTACGCCTGCGCAACCTGCCCAAGGATGCGAAGGTCGCCGTCGCGATCGAGGCAACCGGCCGCATCACGGTGTCGTTCCTGAACGAGGCCGACTTCAACCGCTTCCCGAATCCGCTCGAGCCCGTATTCATCGCGCCCGTCGAGCAGACGGTGTCGTTCTCGCTGACGATGCCCGAGACTGGGGATTACTACGTGATCCTGGACAATACCAAGGGCACCGACGCGCAGAAGGTGAAGATGGTGATCAAGGCGGTCAGCGGAGCGGCGGCCGCCAAACCTTCGCCCGGGTTGACGCCGTCACCGTCGATTCCGGCGCCGCCGGCCCAGCGACGCGAGTTCTGAGCCAGCGAACGCCCGGCCCGCCGCCCTACTCGGCCCGGCCGGCGAACGCCAGCAGATCCCCCAGGTAATCGTCCATCTCCAGCACCTCCTGTCGCATCATCGCGTGCACGCGTTCGGCCCGCTTCTGCGCCAGATGGAACACGAGCCGGCCCGCGCGCGGGTCGGTGAGCGCCCGGCCGATCAGCTTGCGGGCCGCGATGCCATAGCGGACGATCAACTCGTCCTCGAGGCTGACGAAAGTCTCGGTGCTGCCGGGATCGCCCTGGCGGGCGCAGCGCCCGTAGAGCTGCCGGTCGATGCGGCCGGCCTCGTTCATCTCGGTGACGATGACGTGCAGGCCGCCGGCCGCCAGCGATTTCTGGGTCAGCTTGATGTCGGTGCCGCGGCCCGCCATGTTGGTGGCCACCGTGACCATCCCCGGCTCGCCGGCGTGCGCAACCGTTTCGGCCTCGTCCTTGTCCTGGCGGGCGTTCAACAGCCGGTGCCGGACCCCCGCTTCGTCGAGCAGGGCCGCGATCCGCTCCGACGCCTCGACCGAGCGGCTGCCCACCAGCACCGGGCGGCCCTTGTCGTGCTCGCGCAAGATTGCTTCGACGGCGGCGGCCCATTTTTGTTCCAGCGTTGCGAAGATCTGCAGCGGCGCATAGCGCCTCTGCCCCGGCAGCCGCGTCGGCACCCGCGCCACCTTGAGTCGGTAGACCGACCACAGTTCGCCCGCGACCTCCTGCGCCGTCCCGGTCATGCCCGACAAGCGCAGGTACCGGCGAAAGAACCGCTGGTACGACAACCGGGCCAGCGTCTCGCGCTGGCCGCTCAGCTCGCACCCTTCCTTGACCTCGATCAACTGGTGCAGACCCTTCTCCCACGACCGGTCGGCCATGGTCCGGCCGGTGTACTCATCGATGATCACGACCTTGCCCTCTTCGATCAGATAGTGCCGGTCGCGATGGAACGAGTGCAGCGCGGTGAGCGCCTGGCGCACCATCTCCTCGCGCCGGTTGGGGCCCGTCCAGACACCGCGCATGGCCGCCGCCAGTTCCGCGAGGCGCGCCTTGCCGGCATCGAGCAGCCGGACGCTGGTCTCGTGATGCTCGATGACGAAATCGCGCTCGCGCTCGAGCGCACCGGCCAGCGCCAGCGCCTCCTGGTGGGTGCGTTCGAGGCCGGTATCGCCGGTGTCGCCCGACAGGATCAGCGGCGTCCGCGCCTCGTCGATCAGCACGCTGTCGACCTCGTCGACGATCGCGAAGTGCAGCCCGCGCAGCGTCAGTTCCTCGC
>JAYTTO010000213.1:0-3091 GCA_043744975.1 Betaproteobacteria bacterium
AACTGGCTGCCGAAGATCTTGCGCTGCGCCGTCGACAGCGGGATCAGCACCGTGTCGTCCTGGTCGCGGCCGTCGAAGCTCTGGCCCTTGCGCGCGAGCACGCCGTTCACCACGAACGGGAAATTGTTGATGCGCATCGTCTTGCCGATCGGGTCGTCGTCGCCGAACAGGCGCTCGGCCACGGTCTGGCCGAGTATCGCCACCCGGGCCGCGTTGCGCACGTCCACATCCGTGATCGGATCCCCGCCCGCGAGCGGCCAGTCGCGCACGATCATGTAGGCCGGCGTGACGCCGAAGATCTGGGTGTTCCAGTTGTTCGCGCCGTAGATCATCTGCGCATTGCCGGGCTGCATCGGCGCCACCTCGGCGACGGTCGACAGGTCCGCGATGGCGCGGGCGTCGTTCAGCGTCAGGGTCGGCGTATTGCCGCTGCCGGAACGTACGCCGGCCGTGGTCGAGGTGCCGGACAACACGATGAACAGGTTGCTGCCCATCGTCGCGATGGCCTGCTTGACCAGGTACTGGGCGCCCTGGCCGATCGCGAGCATCAGGATCACCGCGGCGACGCCGATCATCATGCCGAGCATGGTGAGGAAGCTGCGCAGCTTGTTCGCGCCCATCGCGCGCCAGGCTTCGGCGAAGATGGCCGCGATCATGCGACGGCGCTGCGGGGGATGACGGTTGGTGCCGGGCCCAGGTGATCTTCCACCGGACCGTCATGCGCGATGCGGCCGTCGATGAAGTTGACCAGGCGGTTGGCAAAGCGGGCGACGTCCGGCTCGTGCGTGACCAGCACGATCGTGATGCCGTCGTCGGTGTTGAGCTGGCGGAACAGCGACATGATCTCGTGGCTGTTGACCGTGTCGAGATTGCCGGTGGGTTCGTCGGCGAGGATCAGCCGCGGGTGTGTCGCGAGTGCGCGGGCGATGGCCACGCGCTGCTGCTGGCCGCCGGAGATCTGGTTCGGACGGTAGTCGACGTAGCGTTCGAGCCCGACCCGGGCCAGCATCTCCCGGGCGCGGGCTTCACGTTCGCGCCGCCCGACCGACGCATACACCAGCGGCAGGGCCACGTTGTCCAGGAGGCTCGCGCGCGGCAGCAGGTTGAAGCCCTGGAACACGAAGCCGATGAAGCGGTTGCGCAGTCCGGCGAGACTGTCGCTGTCGAGCCGCGCGGTGTCGTGGCCGTCGAGTACATAGCGGCCGCCAGTGGGCGTGTCGAGGCAGCCCAGGATGTTCATGAAGGTCGACTTGCCGGAACCCGACGGGCCCATCACGGCGACGAACTCGCCACGGCGGATGATCAGGTCGACATCCTTCAGCACCGGCTGTGCACCAGCGGCGGTCTCGTATTGCTTGTCGAGGTGTTCGACGCAGACCACCGCGTCGGCGGGATCCGCCATCAGAACGCGCGCACCCGCGAACTGGCGGGGCCCTGGTTGGCGCCGCCGGCGGGCGCCGCATCGACGATGCGGTTCTGGGTGGCGACGCGATCCCCGACCTTCAGGTCGCCGCCCTTGACCTCGACCTGTTTGCCGTCCGAGATGCCGGTCTGGATGGTGATCGGTTCGAGCTTCTCGCCGCGGACCACGAACACCCGGGCCGACGGCGGCTTGCCCTTGCTCCGATCCCGATCCCGATCCCGATCTTTTTCCGTGGTCTGCTTCTTCGGTTCCAGCGGCAGGTCGCGTGGCCGGAACCGCAGCGCCGCGGCCGGGACCACCAGGGCATCCTCGCGGTGATCGATGTCGATGCTGATGTATGCCGTCATGCCTGGCATCAGCAGCAGGTCGGAGTTGTCCACCAGCACCACCGTGTCGTAGGTGACGACGTTCTGCTGCGAGGTCGGATTGAGCCGCACCTGCCGCACCTTGCCCTCGAAACGGCGGCCGGGGAAGGCATCGACCGTGAAGCGCACGGGCATGTCCTCGCGTATCTTGCCGATGTCGGCCTCGGGGACGAACGAATCGATCTGCATGCGCGTGAGGTCCTGCGCGATCTGGAACAGGGTCGGAGTCTGGAAGCTGGCCGCCACGGTCTGGCCGACGTTCACCTGGCGCGAAACGACCACACCCGATACCGGCGAGCGGATGATGCTGTAGCCCAGGTTGGCCGCGTCGCGCGCAAGCTGCCCGCGCGCGGTGCGCAGTTGCGCCTCCGCGGCCTCGCGCGCCTGGACCGCGTTGTCGAGATCCTGGCGCGAGACGTATTCCTGCGCCAGCAGGCCGGCGAACCTCGTCTCGGTCAGTTGCGCGAGCTTGAACACCGAGGCGGCGTTGGCGACGTTGCCCCGGCTCTGTTCCACCGCCGCGCGGAAGATGGTCGGATCGAGCTCGAGCAGCATCTGGCCGGCCTTCACCCGCGAGTTGAAGTCGGCGTACCACTTCTGCACGGTGCCCGAGACCTGCGTGCCGACGTTGACCAGCACCACGGGATTCAACGTGCCGTTGGCTGTGACGGTCTGGGTGATGCTGCCGCGCGCGATCTCCTCGATCTGGTAGCGGTCGGCGAGCGGCACGATGGCCTTCTGCTGCCAGTAGAGCCAGCCGAAATAGCCGGCGGCGGCGAGCGCGGCCAGGATAGCGAGCCGGATCGCGATGCCGATGATCCGGCGTCCGATGGTTCTGGAGGGAGCGATCGTCATGCTGTTCATTGGGTCCGTGGAGTGGGGATCGACGCGTCGGCGAAGAGGCCGATGTCGAGCGTGCCGATGGCCTGCGCGAGCGTGGCCTTGGCGACATTCCAGAGATACCTGGCCTGGATTCGCTGCAGGTTCGCATTGGCGAGCGCGCTCTGTGCATTGAGCAGGTCGGTGACGGTGCCGACCCCGGCGCGATAGCGGCCGAGGGCGACATCGTAGGATTGGCGGGCGCTGTTCTCAAGATCGCCGGTGGCGTCGAGCGCCCGGCCCTGGGTCTGCAACTGCTGATACGCGCGCCAGACATCAAGCGAGACATCGTTGCGCAACTGGTCGCGGGTGGCCTCCTGCTGTTCGACCTGTTCGCGGGCCGCGCGGATGCGGTAGGTGTTCTGGTACCCCGTGAAGATCGGAATGGTCACCTGAAGTCCGATCGCCGCCGACCTCGTGTCGA
>JAYTTO010000214.1:0-6903 GCA_043744975.1 Betaproteobacteria bacterium
TCGTCGCGTTGTGCCCAGAGGAAACCGGCGAGTCCGATGGTGAGGAACAGCGTGAGCCCCATGTCGAGCGTGTTGATGTGGGCGTTGGCCGCGATCCACAGCATGCTGATCGAGACCAGCCCCGCCGACGCGCCGGCTTCGTTGCCGAACAGCCGCCTGCCGAACCGCCAGACCACCAGTGCCGTCAGCGCCCCGGCGAGCCCGGGCCAGAGCCGGGCGGTCCATTCGCTGGGACCGAACACCCGGTACGCCGCAGCCGTGGCCCAGTACTGCAGCGGCGGCTTCTCGAAGTATTTGAGCCCGTTCAGCCGCGGCGTGATCCAGTCGCCGGTGACCGCCATCTCGCGCGCGATCTCGGCATAGCGGCCTTCGTCGGGCCGGATCAGGCGCCGCGCGTCGAGGTTTGCGAACCAGACGACCAGCAGCACGACGATGATGGCGGCGATCGTGCCGCGGCTGGCATTGAGCGGTCGGTTCCACGCAGCCGTCATGTCGGCGACCGGCGAGGCGGACGAACCGATGGTCATCGAGGCGTCATGCGGGTGTGGTGCCCAGCATGGGGGCCGGGGCTTTATCGGGCGCCGTGACGACCGCAGAACGGACCGGCATGCGCTCGTTCGACATCAGCGCCGTCGCGGCCGAAAAGAAGGTCGTTGGGGTCAGGTCTTGTAATGCGACATTGGTCGCCGCCGCGAAGCCGGGGAAATTGCTCGCCGCCGACTTGGCGTAGGCGGGGTCGTAGTGGGTTTCGAGCAAGGCGGCGACCAATGCCTCCCAGCGACCGGCTTCGATGTCCTTGACCCAGCCCTCGATGCGGGCGCGGCCATGCAGGGCGGTCAGCGCGCCGAGCTTGTCGATCAGGGCGGCACGGTCGTCGAAGAAGTGAGCGTATTCGTCGATCAGCAAGCCGACACGCGCGGCGTCCGGCACCTCCACGCGCAGACATTCGGATGCGCGCATGCGCAGCATCAGCGTTTCGGGCACGCGCAGGTCGCCGATCTTGCGGCTCTCGGCCTCGACGTAGACCGGCCGCGCCGGATCGAGGCGGTGCAGGGCGTCCCAGAGGCTGGTCTCGAACGCCTTCTGCGCCGGTTGCGGGCGATCCGGCAGGCCGCCGAGCAGCGAGCCGCGATGGGCCGCGATCGCTTCGAGGTCGAGCGTCTGGGCGCCGTTGGCCGTCAAGGCGCCGAGCAGGCGCGTCTTGCCGGAGCCGGTCGGGCCGCAGATCACGCGGAAGGTGAGCGGGACCGGTAGCGTCTCCAACTCGGCTACGACATGGCGGCGGAACGAGCGGTAGCCGCCGTCGAGCTGGCGCGCGTCCCAGCCGATGGCGCGCAGGATCGTCATCATTGAGCCGCTGCGCAGGCCGCCGCGCCAGCAGTAGACCAGCGGCTTCCACGAGCGGTCGAAGTCGGCGAAGCGCTCCTCGATATGCCGGGCGATGTTTCGCGCCACCAGTGCCGCGCCGACCTTGCGGGCGAGGAACGGCGACTCCTGGACATACATGGTGCCGACCCGCGTGCGCTCGGCGTCGTCGAGCACGGGGACGTTGATGGCGCCAGGAATGCAGTCGAGGGCGAACTCGGCGGGCGAGCGCACGTCGAGCAGGGCGTCGAAACGCGCCAGCTCGGCCACGGTCGCGATGTCGTTGCGCATGTCGTCGGGGCGGGGAAGGGCGGGTGCCGACCGCTCGGTGGTGCGGGTGGTCAGGCTCCCCGATTGTCTCATGCAAAAAAAAGGGGCCAGGCCCCGAGTTTCGAAAAAAAGGGGCCAGGCTCGGATTTAGGGGTCAGCGCTTCACCGCTTCCAGCAACGGCCGGAGCGCCGTGAATACCGTGTCGGCCATGATCGCCTGGGCCGGAATGGCGGGGTGGATCCCGTCGTCCTGGAACATGTCGCGCCGCTCGGCGAAGCCTACGAGCAGGAACGGTACCAGTGCCGACTTCGAAGTCTTGGCCACGGTGCCGAACGACTCCTGGAACTCGCGCCCGTAGGCCGGCCCGTAGTTCGGCGGGATACGCATGCCGAGCACCAGCACCTTGGCACCGGCCGAATGCGAGGCGGCGACGATGGTGTCGAGGTTGGCGCGCATGGTCTTGAGATCGCCGCCGCGCAGGCCATCGTTGGCGCCCAGCTCGACGATGACCACCGCCGGGTGGTGCTGCGCGAGCAGCGGCGGCAGGCGGTTGCGGCCGCCCAATGTGGTCTCGCCGCTGACGCTGGCGTTGACCAGCTTGAATCGGTAGCCTTCGCGCTCCATCTTCTGCGCCAACAAGTAGACCCACCCCCGTCCCGTGGGCAGCCCGTAGCCGGCGGAGATGCTGTCGCCCAGAACCAGCGCCACCGGCTGCTGTCCCAGCGCGGCGCCGCCCCATCCGATCAGCAGCGCGGCGGCAACGCGCAGGCAGTGGCGTCGGGCAAGGCGTTGTGCAATCCGTTGCTTGATCGGCGCCATTGCTCCGCGTCCCTCACCCTCGGTCCCTCTCCCGAGGGGAGAGGGATGGCTACTGCTCCGTTCTAGGGGAGAGGGATGGCTACTGCTCCGCTCTAGGGGAGAGGGATGTCTAGTGCTCCGTTCTTCAGGTTGTATCCGGCTCCCCTCTCCGGGATGTCTCCGGCTCCCTTCTCCCTCCGGGAGAAGGGCTGGGGATGAGGGAAACCTCAGCGTTGATTGCGGGGTTGCGTTCTTGTGGGAAAGTCTTGTGGTTGGTGCGGTCATCTGGAAGCGTACTGGCTGAACTTCATTGCTAGTCAGGATCCATTGTGCAATCGTCGTGCAATCCGCAGGAGCATCATGGCGTCGAAGATGGTGTCGGTCTCGGGACTGACCCGGGAGGTAGCAACGGGTTCCAGCGTGCTCACGATACTCGACGCCGTCAGCTTCGACATCGACGATGGCGAGAGCGTGGCTATCGTCGGCCAGTCCGGCTCGGGCAAGACCACGCTGCTCGGCCTGCTCGCCGGGCTCGATCTTCCCACCGCCGGCATCGTCAGCCTGGCCGGCCAGGAACTCACGCAACTCGACGAAGACGGCCGCGCCGCCCTGCGCCGCGACACGGTCGGCTTCGTGTTCCAGTCGTTCCAGCTCCTGCCATCCCTCACCGCGCTCGAGAACGTCATGCTGCCGCTGGAACTCGCTGGTCGCGACGGTGCGCGGGCATCCGCCACCCGGCTGCTGGAACGTGTCGGTCTCGGCCCGCGCCTGACCCACTATCCGCGTCAGCTCTCCGGCGGCGAGCAGCAGCGCGTCGCCATCGCGCGTGCCTTTGCCGGACCGCCGCGCATCCTGTTCGCGGACGAACCCACCGGCAATCTCGACGTGGCCACCGGCCGCGAAATCGCCGACCTCATGTTCGAACTCAATCGCGAGAGCCACACCACGCTGATGCTGGTGACGCACGACGAGGCGCTGTCGCAGCGGTGCCAGCGGCGATTGCGTCTCGCCTCGGGGCGGCTGGTGGCCGACGAGCGTGGATAGCGCCGTCCAGACCACACGGAACGGCGCTGTCCCGCGAACCGCCAATGGTGGGCTGTCGCTGCTCGGCATGTGCCGGCTCGCTGGCCGACTCCTGTTGCGCGACCTCCGCGCCGGCGAGCTGCGCCTCATGGCGCTGTCGCTGATCATCGCCGTGGCCAGCTTCACCAGCGTCGCGTTCTTCGCCGACCGCGTGAAGCTCGCACTGTCGCAGCAGGCCTCGACGCTGCTCGGCGCCGATCTGGTGGTCGTGTCGGACCGTCCGCTCGACCCCGCATTCGACGCCGAGGCGCGGCGCATCGGCCTCACGGTGACGGCGACCACGCGCTTCCCGAGCATGATCGTGGCCGGCGATCACAGCCTGCTGACCGAGATCAAGGCGGTCACGCCGGGCTATCCGCTCAAGGGAAAGCTGCGCGCCCGGATCGCCTCTGGTACTCCGCCTCCCAGCGGCGCGCTGCCGGCGGCCGGCGAAGCCTGGGTCGACGAACGAGTGCTCGCGCGACTCGGGCTCGCGTTGGGCGACGACATCGCCGTCGGCGAACGCAACCTGAAGGTGGCGGGGCAGGTGACCGACGATGTCGACAGCAACCTGAGCTTCTTCAACGTGATGCCCAAGCTGCTGATGAACGACGCCGATCTGGCGTCGACCAAACTGGTGGTGAACGGTAGCCGCGTGACCTATCGGTTGATGGCGGCGGGCGACCGCCGCCAGATCGCCGACTTCCGCACCTTTGCGACCGCGCGCGTGCAGGCCGGTCAACGCGTCGAGGACATCCGCGACGCCCGTCCAGAGATCCGCGCCGCGTTGGACAAGGCCGAGCAGTTCCTGGGGCTCGCGTCGCTGCTATCGGTGATTCTCGCGGCGGTCGCCGTCGCGCTCTCCGCGCGCCGCTACATTGCGCGCCATCTCGACAACTGCGCGATGCTCCGGACCTTCGGTGCCAGCCGCGCGCTCACGCTGTGGCTGCACGTGATCCAGTTGAGCGCGCTCGGACTTGCCGCCGGGCTGGTCGGTTGCCTCGCCGGCTTCATCGCGCAGTGGGGCCTGGCGACGCTGCTCGCGCCCATCGTGCAGGTCGTGTTGCCGGCACCGTCGCTGGTGCCGGCGGTGCAGGGCGTGATCGCGGGATTCGTGCTGCTGTTGGGATTCGCGCTGCCGCCGCTGCTGGCGCTCGGCCGCGTGTCCACGTTGCGCGTCCTGCGCCGCGATCTCGGCACGCCGGCCGGCCTGGACTGGGTCGCGTATGCCGCCGGCCTCGCTGCGATCGTGGCGCTCATCGCCTGGCACACGCGGGACTTGAAGCTGAGCGCCATCGTGCTCGGTGGCGTGGTCGGCGGCGTGGCCGTGTCCGGTGCCGTGGCGCTGGTGCTGGTGCGGGTGGTGACGGCCGCCGGTGCCAGTGCTGGTTTTGCCTGGCGCTTCGGTCTCGCCAATCTCGCCCGCCGCGCGCTCGGCAGCGTGATCCAGGTGGTCGCGCTCGGCGCCGGTCTGCTGGCGCTGATGCTGCTCTCGCTCACCCGCGGCGACCTGCTCGAGAGCTGGAAGACCACGGTCCCGGCGGGCGCTCCCAACCGCTTCCTGGTGAACATCCAGCCCGATCAGCGCGAGCTGGTGAACGAGTTCTTCCGCGTCGAGGGCAAGCCGGCGCCGGTGCTGTATCCGATGGTCCGAGCGCGGCTCACCGCGATCAACGGGGTGACGGTCAACTCCGCCAACTACGCGGCGGAACGGGCGCGGCGGCTGGTCGATCGCGAGTTCAATCTCTCATGGTCCGCGCGCCCGCAGGCTGACAACGAGATCGTGAAGGGCCAGTGGTGGCAGGCGGGCGCGACGCCGGTGCCGCAGTTCTCGGTCGAGACCGGTATCGCCGAGGCGCTCGGCCTGAAGCTGGGCGATCGCCTGACCTACGACGTGGCCGGCACTCCGCTCGACGGCGCGATCACCAGCCTGCGCAAAGTCAACTGGGACAACTTCCGGGTCAACTTCTTCGTCGTCGCCCCGCCCGGGACACTCGACGCCTATCCGGCGAGCTGGGTCACGAGCTTCCACCTGCCCGCCGGCCAGGACAAGATGATGGACCGGCTGGTGCAGCGCTTCCCGAACCTGCTCGTGGTCGACGTCGCCGCGATTCTGGCGCAGGTGCAGACGATGATGTCGCAGGTGGTGAAAGCGGTGGAGTATGTCTTCCTGTTCAGCGTTGGCGCTGGGCTGCTGGTGCTGTTCGCCGGCATCCAGAGCACCCAGGACGAGCGGATTCTAGAGGCGGCGATCCTGCGCACCCTGGGCGGCAGCACGCGGCAGATCGCGAGTGCTCAGGCGGCCGAGTTTCTGGTGATGGGGGCGCTGGCCGGCACCCTCGCCGCCATCGGCGCCACCGTCATCGGCTGGGTCCTCGCCCGGCAGGTGCTCAACCTGCCCTACACGCTCAACCCCTGGATCTGGGTTGTCGGGCTGGTGGCTGGCGGGATGGGCGTGCTGATCGCAGGGTTGGTGGGGACGAGACGGGTGCTGTCGGTGTCGCCGCTGGAGACTTTGCGGCGGGGGTAGTTCAGTCAGCGCGGTCCAGCTTGTCGAGCAATGCGAGCGCCCGTGTGGGGTTGCCCCGACCCGCACGCGTCTCGAACCGCACCCTGGCGTCGTCGTTCGCGATGGCAATCGTGGCCAGCTCGTCGATCAGCTTGTTCACGCTGATCGAGTTGGATCGCGCGAGGGCCTTCAGGCGCTCGTGCTTGTCGTCGGGAAGTCGGATCGTCAGGGTAGACACGGCAGTCTCCGCACGGGTTCTGGCTTGAAAGCGAAAATCTAGCACGACAGCGGATGCCGCGAACCGCTCGACCGGCCTCCCGCTCTACTGCGCCAATGGCGCCGCACGAAACCAACCCGGGGGCCGCCGACGCCTGCATCGTTGTCGGTAAAGGCCTACAAAAGCGCAGCCGCGGCATTGTTTTTCCGGATTGGCGACATTGCTCAGCGTCCCTCACCCTCGGTCCCTCTCCCGGAGGGAGAGGGATGTCTACTGCGCCCTTCTCCGTGATGTCTACTGCGCCTTTCTCCGGGATGGCTACTGCGCCTTTCTCCGGGATGGCTACTGCTCCCTTCTCCCTCCGGGAGAAGGGCTGGGGATGAGGGAAACCTGAGTGTCGATTGCGGGGTTGCGTTGCTGTGGACCGGTCCCGTGGTTGTTGCAGGCACCTGGAGGCGTAGTGGCTGAACTTCATCGCCAATCAGGTTGTTTTTCTCCCGCACCGCACAAAAATAGTTCGGCGGCAACGCTGGCGCTGCTACAATCGCTGACTTTTTTTCGGGAGTCCAACGTGACCCGTGCCGTCCGCAACATCGCCATCATCGCCCACGTCGACCACGGCAAAACCACGCTGGTCGACAAGCTACTGCGCCAGGCCGGCACCTTCGCCGCCCACCAGCA
>JAYTTO010000215.1:0-6937 GCA_043744975.1 Betaproteobacteria bacterium
CCGGTCTGGTTGTCGAGCGCAACGATATGCGCGTCGAGCGTGGCCAGATAGACCTTGTTCTTGTATACGGCAACGCCACGGTTCACTACGTCGCAGCACAGCTTCGGGAACACATCGCCCGGCAGCTCGCGCTCGTACTTCCAGTTGACCTTGCCAGTGGCGCCGTCGACCGAGAACACCTTGTTGTACGAGCTGGTCACGTAGATCGTGCCGTTGACCACGACAGCCTGGCTGTCCTGGCCGTCCAGAACGCCGAAGGACACACCGAATTTCGCCTTCAGGCTCTTGACGTTGCCCTGGTTGATCTGCGTCAGAGGGCTGTAGCGCGTGGTCGCGTAATCACGACCGTACAGCAGCCAGTTGCTGGCGTCCTTGTCAGCGTTGAGCAGCATGTCGTCGGTGACGTAGTTGGGATACAGCTTCGATCCCGCCTCATCCAGACCTTGTGCCCACGCGCCGCTGGAAGCGACGGCGAAGGCGGCGACGACTGCTGCGCGTTGAAAATGCAGCTTCATCATTGAAGTACCTCCCGAGAATCTGCCGGCGATTTTGCAATCGCCAGACAGTGGTTTTTGAGTGATCCAACAGCCTCTTTTTTTCACTCTGAAAGCGCGCAATTTCTACCGTGCGGCGCGAGGCGCACACTAAGGTAACGATATAACGTTGTCAACAAATTTGCCGGTGTGCCAATCGTCCGGAAACCCGCGCCGGATATTGCGTTGCACAAAGAAGGGTCGACAAAAAATCTGTCGAACGGCCGATGGGTTCGCGCATGCCGGGTGGATTGGTCGCGGTCCGGTCGCGAGCATGGCGAGGCGCGACGTGCAGCGATGGGTGTCGCCGCGGACGCGCTACCGATGCGATGATGAGTTCGTCGCCACCCCTGGAGCCGCATCGAGATGAACCGTCTTGTCAGAATGATCTTCGCAGCGCGCGCACGCGGTTTCCTGATCGGAACCATCGCGTCGATCGTCTTCGTGCTGTCCGGTGTCGCGCCATCCCATGCGGACCCGCTGCTGACGTATCCGCTGCATATCCGCGGACATGCGATCCGCGCCGAAGTGGCCAACACTGAGGAGAGCCGTCGCACCGGCCTGATGTTCCGCCGCTCGCTTGCCGACGCGACCGGCATGCTGTTCACCTACGAACGCCCGGGGGTCCAGGCCATGTGGATGAAGAACACGCTGGTTCCCCTTTCGGTCGCGTTCATCGGCCGCGACGGCCGCATCCTCAACATCGAGGACATGCAGCCACAGACGCTCGATGCGCATGCCTCCGACGGCGAGGCGTGGTGGTCGCTCGAGATGAACCAGGGCTGGTTCGCCAGGCGCCACATCGGTAAGGGCGACAAGGTCGAAGGCCTGGGTGCGATCCCGACGCAGCCTTGACCCGGCGAGACACCAAGCACTCCTGGCGCGGTCGCGCCAGGAGGCAGTTCGAGCTTTAGCCGAAGTTCTTGGCTGCGAAATCCCAGTTGACAAGATTGTTGAGGTAGGTCTCGACGAACTTCGGACGCGCGTTGCGGAAATCGATGTAGTACGCGTGTTCCCAGACATCGACGGTAATCAGCGCCTTGTCGGCCCCCGTCAGCGGCGTCCCCGCGTTCGACGTGTTGACGATGTCGACGGCGCCGTCGGCCTTGCGCACCAGCCACGTCCACCCGGAGCCGAAGTTGCCCACCGCGCTCTTGGTGAAGGCTTCCCTGAAGGCTGCGTATGAGCCCCACTTGGCGGTGATCGCGGCTGCCAGCGCACCGGTCGGCTCGCCGCCGCCCTGGGGCTTCATGCTGTTCCAGAAGAAGGTGTGGTTCCAGATCTGGGCGGCGTTGTTGAACACGCCACCCGACGCCTTGCGGATGATGTCCTCGAGTCCGAGGCTCTCGAACTCGGTGCCCTTCACCAGGTTGTTCAGGTTGGTCACGTAGGCCTGGTGATGCTTGCCGTAGTGGAATTCGAAGGTTTCCTTCGACAGGTACGGGGCGAGCGCATCGTTCGCATATGGCAGCGGCGGCAGGGTATGTTCCATCGGGAGCTCCTGGAGAGGTGGTACGGAAAGCGGAGCCGGATTGTAACGAACGGCATCCCGCCGAACAAACCGCCCGGCCGGGAACCTGGCGTCGGTCTGGCGGGACAGTCCCCTGCGGGTCGCTACGCGGGCAACGCCGACGATGGCGCTAGCGCAACGGCGCGGGCGTGACCGGCCGCGAACGCAGGCCCGACCGCGAACCGGGAGTGAGCCCACCCGCTTCGACGGCGGCGATCGCCTTGGCCTGGTTCATGTCGTCGGTGTAGCCACACGCGTAGAGGGCGCACGCCAACTGGTTCACGAGCGGATGCGGAAACGGGGTCGCGCCCGCCAGCGCTGCCCGTATCCAGGTCGCCGTCGCGGCGGCATCCGCCACCGACACCAGCCCATGGACGGCGTTGCCGAGCCCGTTTTCTTCCTCGAACAGCAGTTCGCGGGAACCGTCGGACACCAGATCGATGCGCGGCCGATGCACGGCACTGCTCACCGGCTCTCCCTCGCAACTGCGCAGCAGGAGGGCATGGACACCGGTTGCGGTCAGCGCATCCGCCAGCAGTTCGAGCTTCACCGGCGAGGACGCCCCCACCATCAGCACCGAGTCGCCGCCGAACGGATCCATCAGCTTGGCAACGAGGTGTCCGCTCGAGCGCATGCCCAGCCGGCTCTTGAGCGCGAGCAGTTGCGCCAGGGTGGGCGACAGCACGGCGGTCGGGACAAACGCGAGACCCGTATCCACCAGCGCCTGCTGGGCACTGCGCAGATTGGCGCTCGGCATGACGCCGAGTTCCCTGAATACGTACGCCGCGGCGACTCTGCCCCCACCTTCCAGCGTGCCGTGAACCAGCACCGGAATGCCCATGCGCTGCAGCAGCAGCGTCAGCAACGGCAGCAGATTGGGCGCTTCCCGCGCCCCGCCGTAGGCCGGCATGACGATCGGTCGCAGCCGGTCGCCCGGTGGCTCCATGGAATACACCCGCTCGGCCGACGCCCGCAGGAAACCGATGAGCTCTTCCGGACTCTCGCCACGCTGCTGCAGCGTGGCGAGGATGGCGCCGAGTTCGAGATCGGGTATGCCGCCGTCGAGCATCGCGGAGAACAATGCGTGAGCTTCGGACTCCCGCAGCCCGTCGACCCTGGGGTCACGGTCGGCAAGCGCCTTGAGATAGTGGGTGAATGACATGACGTCTGGCATCGGCGCTGACGCCGGGACCGCTCCTCGGACTGTTGTCGGCCGCACCTTGCCGGCACGCCCCGGGTTGGACAACTCTTGAAAGCAGAGTCAGCAACCGCTGTGCCAGAGGATTTGTCGTTTCAACTCAACGGCTTGACGATTTGTTGCAACCACTTCGGAAAGCCCGCGCCAAGCCGCAGTGCGACCGATCGGCGCCACGCCCCATGACAGTGCGGAAATCCGGCTGACCACCGCTATGCAGTTCTGCCGCAGGACCAGCAGACCTCGAAGTGTCCTGGATTGAGTTCATCGCAGCCGCAACAGGCCCAGTCGAGGCGGGCCACGGACGGGCGTTCGACCGACGCAACGATCGCCCGTGCCCGGGACAGGTCGGCGGCATCGGCGAGCCAGACCTCCGGCCACGCGTGGGTGAACGGGATCTCGCCCATGGCGCTCTGGGCGTTCTCGTTGAACACATGGGCGTCGATGCCGGCGTCGCGCAGCAGATGCCAGATGAGGTGGGCGTCGGGAAGGGAACCAGCGGTGTAGAACCGGATCATCGCGGAGTTGGGTCGCGGTGTTGGGTCGGATTGCGCATGCGCCGGAATCGTCCCGATCCGGCCGTCCGGCTCAGAATAGCGCGAGCTGCCCACCCCGTGCCGGGCGCCTGAACTGCGAGGTATCGAGCGGGCTGCGCCCGTTCGTGATGCCGAACCGCCGGCATGCAGTCTCGAAGCGGCGCGCCAGCAGGTCGGCGAAGAGTCCTTCGCCCTTCATCCTCGAGCCGAACGCCGGATCGTTCTCGCGGCCATCCCGCATCTGGCGTAAGCGGCTCATCACATGCGCAGCCTTGAGCGGATAGTGCCGCTCCAGCCAGTCTTTGAACAGGTCCTTGATCTCATACGGCAGGCGCAGCAGGACATAGCCAGCCGCACCGGCACCGGCCCCGGCGGCGGACTCCAGGACGCTCTCCATCGCGTCGTCGGTGAGAAACGGGATCACCGGCGCGACCATGACGCCGCTCGGCACGCCCGCCGCGGCCAGCTCGCGGATGGCCTCGAGGCGCCGCGTCGGACTGCTGGCGCGGGGCTCGAGATGCCGTGCGATCCCGTGGTCGAGCGTGGTGACGCTGATGTACACGCGCGCAAGGCCGCGAGCCGCCATCGGCGCCAGCAGATCGAGATCGCGCAGCACCAGGGCGTTCTTGGTGACGATGCCGACCGGCTGCCCGCACTCGGCCATCACCTCGAGCAGGCTGCGCGTGATGCGATGCTCGCGTTCCGCCGGCTGGTAGGGATCGGTGTTGGTGCCGAGCGCGATGGTCTGGCAGCGGTAGCCGGGCCGGGACAGTTCGTCACGCAGCAGTTCGGCGGCGTTGACCTTGGCGAACAGCCGGGTCTCGAAGTCGAGCCCCGGCGACAGGCCGAGGTACGCATGGCTCGGCCGCGCGTAGCAGTAGATGCAGCCGTGCTCGCAGCCGCGGTACGGGTTGATCGATTGCGTGAACGGGATATCGGGCGAATCGTTGCGCGACACGATGCTCTTCGCGTGTTCGATCGTGACATGCGTCGCAATCCGGGCTGGCGCGGGCTCCTCGCCGACATCAGCCGCGGAGCCCCAGCCATCATCGTCGGCATCGCGCCGGTCGCGCTCGAAACGGCCTTCGGGGTTGATCCCGGCGCCACGGCCCTTGAACGGCTGTGCCGCTTCTCCATCGTGGGTTCGCATCGACATACTGGTTTTATAACCAGTATTCGGCGCGAATGCAAGGTGAAGCAGGGGGCAGAAACGATGCGGCCTGCTCGCAGACGGCGTCCGCTGTCCCTAAGCGAAGGAAGGCTGGGGGGTCCTGTCAGCCCAGCCCCATCATCGACAGCGACTTGCGGAACAGCGCCGAGGTGGGGTCAGCGAACGTCTCGAGAATGCCGAAGTGGTTGTCGCCGGGGCAGATGATGTCGGCGCCGATCACCGATTTCCAGCGTTCGCGCAGCAGCTTGTGCTGATACTGGAAGCCGTCGATCTCGGCGCTCCCGACGGCCGTGTGCAGCGGTGCATTGGTGGGCGGGGTCATGAACGCCGGGCTCAACCGGAGCGCGGACTCGTCGTCGAGCTGCAGCTCGGCGTTGAGCGACGGGACCTGCTGGATCTCGGTCAGGTCGTACACCCCGCTGACCGTGAGCCCCCCCTCGATGACCCGTTCGGGCAGATCGTGCGCGTAGCGGGGCCACTGGGCTGCCAGCATCATGGTGGCGAGATGGCCGCCCGCCGAATGGCCGGCCACATACAGCGAGTTGCCCGGGGCGCCGTAGCGGCTGGCGGTGCGATAGAGCCACGCCGTCGCCTTCAGCATCTGGCGCACGATCTCGTCGATCCGGACCGAGGGGCACAGCGCATAGTTGGGCATGGCGACGGTGACACCGTGCCGCACCAGCTCGGTGGCGAGGAACGAATTGTCGCGCTTGTCCAGGGACCGCCAGTAGCCGCCGTGGATGAACATCAGCAGCGCCCGGCTCCGGCCTTCGGCCCGGAAGATGTCCATCTTTTCCATCGGGTGGTCGCCGTAGGCGATGTCGAGATCGCAATCCAGCTCTTCACGCGCCTGCTTCGACTGCTTGTTCCAGCGGTCGAAATGCTGCGCGAAGTCGGGGACTGCCGCCCGGTTGTTGTAGCGCTTCTCGAAAATCGCGCCGTGGTCGTCCATTGCCGTGATCCCCTGGTTTTTTATGAGCGTTCCAAGCCTTCGCGCACCTTCCTGGAGCGCGCGCCGGGCGCGAAAAGGCGTTATTGAACCCAATCAGGCCGACCGCTGTCCACTACGGCGTAAAAAAAGCTCGAAAAAACCGGGTCTTGTCGAAAGTTCAAAGTACGTTTCAGCCCTCTGGCGGCGCCGGAATCCCGGTCCTGGGGCGGCAGACCACCGATCCGCGGCCACGTTGCCGCCGCTTGCGGCGCCGAGCACAATCGGGGACCAACTCCATTACCTGCCGCCGTGCCCAACGATCGCCCCCAACCCGGATTCCTCGTCGATACCGCCTGGCTGGCCGCCAATATCGGCGCCCCCGGCCTGGTGATCCTGGATGCCACCACGCACCTCCTGCCCCGCCCCGACCGCCCTTACGACGTGGTGTCGGGCCGGGCCGACTTCGAGGCGGGCCACATTTCCGGCGCCCGTTTCGCGGACATCGACAACGACCTGTCGGACCCGGCGCAGAAGCCGCCGCTGCATTTCACGCTGCCGCCAGCCGGGCGATTCGCCGCCGGGGTCGGCGCCCTCGGCGTGGACAACCAGAGCCACTTGATCTGCTACGCGACCGCCAATCACTGGTGGGCCACCCGTCTCTGGTGGATGTTCCGCGCCTTCGGCTACCACCGCGTCAGCGTGCTGGACGGCGGCTTCCAGAAGTGGCATGCCGAAGGTCGGCAGGTCGAGACCGGTCCGGCCGCAGTGCCCGTGCCACGGCATTTCGATGCCGCTTTCCATCCGGAACTCGTGGTCGACCGGCACGGCGTACTCGCTGCGATCGGCGACAATGGCATCTGCACCGTGAACGCGCTACGGTCCGAACAGCATCGCGGCGAGGGCGGCACGCGCTACGGACGCCCGGGCCACATCGCCGGCAGCGTCAACGTGCCGGCCGTCGACCTGGTCGCGGCCGACAACACCTTCAAGCCGCTCGACGAACTGCGCCGGTTGCTGGCCGAACCCCTGGCCGCGCCGACGGTCATCACCTACTGCGGCGG
>JAYTTO010000216.1:0-5069 GCA_043744975.1 Betaproteobacteria bacterium
TGGTGCAACATGCCGGGTTGTTCGTCGAGACCGCGAAGCGGATCCGCGCACAGTTGCCGGAGGCGCGCTTTCTCATACCCCTGTCGAGCCGGGCCACCAGGCGGCAGTTCTTGCAGGCGCTCTACGATTGCGACGCTGGCGAGTTGCCGGCGACCGTCCTGTTCGGCCATGCGCGCGTCGCAATGACGGCAGCGGATGTCGTGCTGGTGGCTTCCGGCACGGCCGCGCTTGAGGCGGCCCTTCTGGGCCGGCCGATGGTCATCACCTATCGCGTGCCGGCGCTGACCTGGCGCCTGATGTGGCCACGCCGCTATCTCCCCTACGTCGGACTGCCCAACGTGCTGGCCGGGCGGTTCGTCGTGCCGGAGATCCTGCAGCAGGCGGCAACGGCGGAGAATCTCGCCCAGGCGCTGATCAACCAGTTGCACGACAAGTTCGTGCGCGAGCGCCAGATCTCGATGTTCGGGCACCTCTATCGGCAGTTGCGGCGGGGGGCGGCCGACTGCGCCGCGGAGGCGGTGTTGCCGGTGATCCGTCGCCGGACCGCCGACGTTCAGTCGCGTCCGCCGCGGCTGGCGGAAAGCAGCCGGTCGTGACGGCGCTGGTGCTCGTCGCCGGCGCCGACGAAGCCGGGCGCGGCCCGCTTGCCGGACCGGTCGTCGCGGCCTGCGTGATCCTCGATGCGGCGCGGCCGATAGCCGGCCTTGCCGATTCGAAGAAGCTCCGGCCGGCCCGGCGCGAAGCCCTGGCGGCCATCATCCGGGCCGACGCTCTCGCCTGGGCGATCGGGCAGGCGAGCGTGGAGGAGATCGACCGGCTCAACATCCTGCGGGCGAGCCTGCTGGCGATGGAGCGGGCCGTGGCCGGTCTGGGGTTCGCGCCGACGCTGCTGCTGGTGGACGGAATGCATTGCCCGAATGCGCCGTGTCCCACGCGCGCCATCGTCAGGGGCGATGCCACGGAGCCCGCGATCAGCGCCGCATCGATTCTCGCGAAGACGGTACGCGACGCGGCCATGCGCGAACTCGACGCCCTCCATCCCGGGTACGGCTTCGCCCGTCACATGGGGTACCCGACGCCGGAACATCTGGCGGCGTTGCAGCGCTTCGGCGCTTCAGCCGTGCACCGACGCAGCTTCGCGCCGGTGCGCCGCGCGCTGGCCGCGGTGCGCGCCGCCTGAGGGCTTCCCGCCGTCAGAACGTCTGCCGCTGCAGTTGTGCCTGGTGCACGATGGTGGCGGCCAGTTCCTCGATCGAGCGGTTGGTCGCGTCGAGGAACGGAATCGACTCGCCGCGCATGAGGATCTCGGCGCGCTCGACTTCGTAGCGGCAGTTCTCGATCTCCGCATACGGGCTGTTGGGGCGACGCTGCTGCCGGATCTGGGTCAGGCGGTCGGGCTGGATGGTGAGTCCGAACAACTTCTTCTGGTGCTTCACCAGCCGCGACGGCAGCCGCATGTGCTGGAAGTCCTCGGGGATGAGCGGATAGTTGGCGGCGCGCAGGGCGTACTGCATGCCCAGGTAGAGGCAGGTCGGCGTCTTGCCGCAGCGCGACACCCCGACCAGGATCACGTCGGCCTCGTGCATCTGCTTGGTCGAGATGCCGTCGTCGTGGGCCAGCACGAAATTGACGGCTTCGATGCGGCCATGGTACTCGAGGGTGTCGCGGACCCGGTGCGAGCGTCCGATCTCCAGGCTGTGGCGGACGCCGAGTTCCTTCTCCATCGGCGAGATGAAGACGTTGAAACAGTCCAGGTACAGGGCCTTGGCAGTGGCGATGATGGTGCTCAGCGCCGGCTCCACCAGGGTGCTGAAGACCAGCGGGCGCATGGCGTCCCGGGCAGCGGCTTCGTTGATCTGCCTGACCGCCTCCTGCGCTCGTGCAACCGAATCGACGAAGGGCAGGGTGACTTCGCGAAAGCGCTCGCCTTCGAACTGGGCGAGCAGGCTGTGCCCCAGCATTTCCGCGGTGATGCCGGTGCGGTCCGAAACGAAGAAGGCATGCCTCGGCGGCCCGGCACCGCCGCCATCGCTATTCATCGCGCAGACCGGAAGGGGACCAGCCGCCGCCGGTTTTCTGCCCAACTGCATTGTCCTCGACGGGTTCCATGTCGATCGTGCCTTTCCCTGGAGAATCGCTGCCGCAGCGCCGGCTCGGGCAACAGGATCGGAGCCCCGCGCTGCTGCGCTGCAATAGGTTGTCCGGTAACATAACACTTTCGCTCTGCGCATCGGCAGTGCGTGCTTCAGGGGGGTGTTTCAATGAGGGGTGATGCGCCGTACGTGCTGGCGTTCGAAGAACTGCGAATGGCCGACGTAGACCGTGTGGGCGGCAAGAATGCGTCGCTCGGCGAGATGATCAGCCAGTTGTCGCTCGCCGGTGTCAGGGTCCCGGGCGGATTCGCCACGACGGCCGACGCCTTCCGCGATTGTCTCCGCGCGGGCGGCCTCGACGAGCGCATCGCGGCCGAGATGCGGGCACTGGACGTCGAGGACATCGCAGCGCTCGCCGCGACCGGCAAGCGCATTCGCACGATGATCGCCGAAGCGTCGCTACCGGCCCGCTTGCTCCACGACATCGAGAGCAGCTACCGCCGGCTGTCGCCGGACGGCACAGCCTGCGTTGCCGTGCGGTCGTCTGCGACCGCCGAGGATCTCCCCGATGCCTCGTTCGCCGGGCAGCAGGAGACGTTCCTCAACATCGTCGGCATCGACAACGTGATCGACGCCGTGCGCCATACTTTTGCGTCGCTCTACAACGACCGGGCGATCGCCTACCGGGTCCACAAGGGGTTCGATCACGCCGGCGTGGCGCTCTCCTGCGGCATCCAGCGCATGGTGCGCTCCGACCGCGGCGCCAGCGGCGTCATGTTCACGATCGATACCGAGTCCGGCTTCGACCAGGTCGTGTTCATCACCGCTGCATACGGCCTCGGCGAGACGGTGGTGCAGGGCGCTGTCAATCCCGACGAGTTCTACGTCTGGAAACCGGGCCTCGCGCAGGGCCGGCCCGCGATCCTGCGGCGCAGCCTCGGCACCAAGGCGATCAAGATGGTGTTCAGCGATGTCGCCCGGGCCGGAAAGTCGGTGGTGACGCTGCCGGTCGCCGAGGAAGACCGGCGGCGCTTCGCCATCACCGATGCGGAGATCGAGGAACTCGCGCGGTACGCGGTGATCATCGAACAGCATTACGGCCGGCCGATGGACATCGAATGGGGCCGCGACGGATTCGACGGCAAGCTCTACGTGCTTCAGGCGCGCCCGGAGACGGTCAAGTCGCAGGGCAAGCACGACTCGCAGCAGAGCTTCCGGCTCAAGGGCAGGTCGGAGATCCTCGTGTCCGGCCGTGCCATCGGCAACCGCGTCGGCATCGGCACCGTGCGTCTGGTGCGCGATCCCGACCAGATGGATGAGGTGCGGCCGGGCGACGTGCTCGTGACCGACATGACCGACCCCGATTGGGAGCCGGTCATGAAGCGCGCGTCGGCGATCGTGACCAACCGCGGCGGCCGTACCTGCCACGCGGCCATCATCGCGCGCGAACTCGGCATCCCGGCGGTGGTGGGTTGCGGCGATGCCACCCGGGTGCTGAAGGACGGCATGCGGGTGACGGTATCCTGCACCGAGGGCGACACCGGCTTCGTGTACCGCGGCGAACTCGAGGTCGAAGTGACCGACCTGTCGGTCGGCGCGATGCCGGAGCCGCCGGTCAAGATCTACATGAACGTCGGCAATCCCGAACTCGCATTCGAGTTCCAGCGCCTGCCCAACGCCGGCGTGGGGCTCGCACGGCTCGAATTCATCATCGCGCGCATGATCGGTGTGCACCCCAAGGCGGTGCTGGCATATCCCGACGTGCCGATCGACGTGCGCACCATCATCGAGTCGCATGCCGCGGCCTACGGCGACGCCACGACGTTCTACGTCGAGAAGCTCGTCGAAGGCATCGCCACGCTCGCGGCCGCCTTCTACCCGAAGCCGGTGATCGTGCGCATGTCCGATTTCAAGTCGAACGAGTACTCGAGCCTGGTCGGCGGCCGCAAGTACGAACCCGAGGAAGAAAACCCGATGCTCGGTTTCCGCGGCGCCTCGCGCTACATCTCCTCCAGCTTCCGCGACTGTTTCGAACTCGAATGCCGGGCGATGCGCAAGGTGCGCGACGACATGGGCCTCACCAATGTCGAGTTGATGGTGCCGTTCGTGCGCACCGTCGACGAAGCGCGGCGGGTGATCGTCGCCCTCGGCGATTGCGGCCTGCGGCGCGGGGTGAACGGTCTGAAGATCGTGATGATGTGCGAGATTCCGTCGAACGCTCTGCTGGCCGATGCGTTCCTCGAACACTTCGACGGCTTCTCGATCGGCTCGAACGACATGACCCAGCTCACCCTGGGCCTCGACCGCGATTCCGGCATCATCGCCGATGCGTTCGACGAGCGCGATCCCGCGGTCAAGCAACTGCTCAGCATGGCAATCCAGGCCTGCCGGCGCCACGGCAAGTATGTCGGCATCTGCGGCCAGGGGCCGTCCGACCACCCGGATCTGGCGCTGTGGCTGGTGGAACAGGGCATCGACACGATCTCGCTCAATCCGGACACGGTGATCGACACCTGGTTGTTCCTGGCCAATTCGACCCGTTCGCGCGATCCGGTGCCGGCATGACGCGGCCCGCATCGGCGAGCCAGCGGCGGCGTGCGAAATTCGCTATGATCGGTTGGTTGCGAATGGCGGATTGCGAATGACCAAGTTCGTCTTTGTCACCGGCGGTGTGGTGTCCTCCCTGGGCAAGGGAATCGCCGCCGCCTCCCTCGCGGCGATCCTCGAGTCGCGCGGCATCCGTCTCACCCTGCTCAAGCTCGATCCGTACATCAACGTCGATCCGGGCACCATGAGCCCGTTCCAGCACGGCGAGGTGTTCGTCACCGACGATGGCGCCGAGACCGATCTCGACCTCGGGCACTACGAACGGTTCGTGCGCACCCGGATGCTGAAGCGCAACAACTTCACCACCGGGCAGATCTACGAGAGCGTCATCAAGAAGGAGCGCCGCGGCGACTACCTCGGCGGCACCGT
>JAYTTO010000217.1:0-3492 GCA_043744975.1 Betaproteobacteria bacterium
CTCGAACACGTGATTGGTTGTCGACCAGAACTTGGCGACCTCGTACCACTTGAACGCGATGGCAAGGTCGAAGCCGTTGTCCTGGCCGTCGACGTTGCCGCGCGACAGCGCCATGTAGACGTCGGAGAGCCCCATCGGCACCGGCTTCGCGCCGGCAAGCTCGAAGGCGGCCCGCAGCATGTCGATCGGCGGGATGCAGATGCGCATGCCCTCAAGATCCTCCGGCTTTCGCACCGATCCCTTCATGGTCTGCACCGCCCGTGGGCTGCGCGCCCCGTACACCGCGAAGATCCGGACCCCAGCGCTGTTGGCCAGCGTCTCATACATCTCGGCGAAGATCGGACCATTCAGCGTGTCTGTCGCCTGCTGCTTGCCGCGGAACAGGTGCGGCACATAGGCGACGTTCAGCGGTTTCCTGCCATTGAGCTGGCCGGCATTGCCGACGGCGAGGTAGGCCATGTCGATGGTGCCGAGCTGCACGCCGGTGAGCAGTTGCTGAATATCGCCGAGCTGACTGTCCGGGTACAACGCGACCTTGATGCGGCCCTTCGAGTCGGCCCCGGCCACCTCTGCGAATTTCTCCATGCCGCGATGCAGATTGCTGCCGGTGGTCCAGGGCCCGCCGCGGCGCAGGTTGAGATCGGTGGCCGACGCGATGGTCGCCAACGACAGCAAGACGGCGCCAACGGTGAGCCGCCGTCGGAGCCCGCGGCCGGAGAACCGGCCCACACCGCGGCTACTTCTGCGCATCGCGGATGCGCTGGACCAGGCCGTTCGGCCAGACCTTGCCTTCGTAACTCTTGTAAACGTCGGCCCATGCCTTTTCGAACGCGGCGCGATCGGGCACCACGTACTCGACGCCGTTCTTCTTCAGGACCTCGAGCCCGGTCCGGTCGAGCTCCGTGGCAAGGTCGGTGGCGACCTTGCCGCCGGCGATGGCGGCCTTGCGCAGGATGTCGCGCTGTTCCTGGGTCAGGCTCTTCCAGCGCCGTTCGCCCATGTACCACGCCGCCGCGTCGTAGACGTGGTCGGTCGCCGACCAGTACTTGGAGACCTCGTAGAACCGGAACGAGAGCGTGAGATCGTAGCCGTTGTCCTGCCCGTCCACCTGGCCACGCGAGAGGGCCATGTAGACCTCGTTGAGACCGAGCGGCACCACCTTGGCGCCGAGTTTTTCCCAGGTGTCGCGGAAGATCGGGATCGGTGGAATGCGCAAGCGCAGGCCGTTGACGTCTTCGGGTTTGCGGATCGGGCCCTTGGTCGTGACCAGCGCGCGTGGGCTGCGCGTGCCGCCGACCGCGAAGATGCGCACGTTCGCGGACTTCGCGCAGGTTTCGTACAGCTCCTCGAAGATCGGTCCGTTCAGCACCTCTTCGGCTTTCGCCTTGCTCTTGAAGAGATACGGCAGGTAGGACACGTTGAGCGGCCCGCAATCCTTGAGCTGGCCGGCGTTGCCGACCCCGAGCAGCGACATGTCGACCGTACCGAGCTGCATCCCCGTGATGAGCTGCTGGATGTCGCCGATCTGGCTGTCGCCGTACACCTGCACGTTGATGGTGCCCTTGGACTCGGCCGCCACCACTTCGGCGAATTTCAGCATGCCCTTGTGCAGGTTGCTGCCGGTCACGAACGGTGTACCGAATCGCAGATTGAGCGTCGCGGCCGCAGCCGGCGCAACTGCGACGATGGCGAGCAGCGCGAGCGCGCCCGCGCGGTAACGGATCTTCATCGAATCCCTCCTGAGTGGGGCAGCGCCGCTCGAAGGCGGCGCGCGCCGGTGGCCGCTACGGCTTGCTGAAATCGAAATCGATGACGAGGTAGCGGCGTCCGGTGAGATCCCTGGTCTTTGCCAGCTTCTCGCCGTTGCGCTCGGCCTCCACCGTCCACCGACCCGACGGCGGATTGATGAAGAACAGCGGCCCCTCGGCGTCGGCCTCCACCTGGGCTTCACCCTTGACGTCGCGCAGGGTGATCCTGACCGGGCCCGGGTCGACGTGTTCGCCGCCGACGGTGAGCTGCACATGCACCGGATAGCGCCCCCGGACCTGCTCGAAGGCCTGCTTCGTATCGCCGCCACCGCCGGTGATGTAATTGATGCCGGATTGCTTGTGAACCTTGATCCCCAGCGCTGCCTCGTCGGCGGCCGCGACGCCAACGGACAACGCCATCAATCCCGCCGCCACCAGCCATGCGCGCATTCCGACTCCCGTGTCATCCGCCTCGATACGTCCGAGCGTAGCATTTCGCCCGCGGGAACTCCCGCTGCGCCGCCGCATCGGTTGGCCAAAAAAACCCGGCGCATGGCCGGGCTTGCCGGTCGGATCTGGCGTGCTCAGTTCTGCTTGGCGTTCGCCACGGGAGGGGCTTCCCCCGCCTTGCCGGCAGCGTTGTCCTCCGCAGGACAGAAGGCGTCCATGGCTTCGTTGTGGCACCAGTGGGCATTCATGTTGAAGTTGGCCTTGAGGCACTCGTACATGTAATTGCCCATCTCGGTGGTCCAGTGGCAGTTGGCGTGCCGCACCTGGAAACGCTCGAGCTTGTTGGTCGGCGGAACGGCGGGATCGTCGGCACCGAAGCCGGTCGCGGGGATCGTGATCAGTGCGACGAGCGCGACGATCCAGAAGTTGCTGCGGTTCATGCGGAATATCCTCAGGTTTGGTTTGACTCGATACCGGTGCCCTTGCGGGTTCGCTCCCATCCCCGGGCGCAGCCGCGTACCCGCGAAAGTGTACCGGACCATCCCGCACCGCCCGGCGCTACGCGGCGTCCGGTTGCGCTTCGGGCGCCGCCTTGCGGAAGACCTCGAGTTCGTTGCAGGCGTCGGCAATGCGCACGATGGTCGGAAACGGCGCCAGATCGACGCCGAACCGGCGTGCGTTGGCCACCTGCGGCACCAGCGAGATATCGGCGAAGCCCGGGGTGTCGCCATGACAATAGCGACCGGTCCGCGGGTCGTTGGCCAACCTCGCCTCAAGCGCCTGGAATCCGGTGGTGACCCAGTGGTGGTACCAGGCGGTCTTCTGCTCGTCGGTGACTTTTAGCGTATCGGTCAGGTACTCGAGGACGCGCAGATTATTGAGCGGATGGATCTCGCAGGCGATGATCAGCGCCAGCGACCGGACGCGATTGCGTTCGACCGGATCGGCCGGAATGATGCGTGGCACGGGATGGGTCTCGTCCAGATACTGGATGATGGCCAGCGACTGGTAGATCAGGTTGCCGCCGTCCTCGAGCACCGGCACGAGCCCCTGCGAATTGATCGCGGCGAACGCGGCCTCGAACTGCTGGCCCTTGCCGATGTGGACCGGCACGTATTCGTAGTCGATACCCTTGATCGCGAGCGCGATCCGCACCCGGTAGGCGGCCGAACTGCGGTAGTAGCTATAAAGTTTCATGGCGGACCCTCTTCAACGTGAAATCGAGATGATCAGATGTCTGCCGCGGCCAGCGCGCGCCGTGCCGACCGAAGCAAGGCCGGGGGGTCAATCCTCC
>JAYTTO010000218.1:0-3347 GCA_043744975.1 Betaproteobacteria bacterium
GAATCGATGGGCGCCATCGGCGTCGCCGCGCGCGAGCGGCTCGACAACCTCATCTTCGTCGTCAACTGCAACCTGCAGCGCCTCGACGGCCCGGTGCGCGGCAATGGCAAGATCATCCAGGAGCTGGAAGCGGATTTTCGCGGCGCCGGCTGGAACGTCATCAAGGTGATCTGGGGTTCGTACTGGGATGCGCTGCTCGCCCGCGACACCACGGGCCTGCTGCAGAAGCGCATGGAGGAGTGCCTCGACGGCGAGTACCAGACCATCAAGTCGAAGGACGGCGCCTACGTCCGCAAGCATTTCTTCGGCAAGTATCCCGAGCTGCTGCAGATGGTGTCGAACATGACCGACGACGACATCTGGCGCCTCAACCGCGGCGGCCACGACCCGCACAAGCTCTATGCCGCCTACGCGGCGGCGGTGGCCCACACCGGCCAGCCGACGGTGATCCTGGCCAAGACCATCAAGGGCTACGGCATGGGCGAGGCCGGTGAGGCCCAGAACATCACCCACCAGCAGAAGAAGATGGGAACCACCTCGCTCAAGAGCTTCCGCGACCGCTTCGACATCCCGATCACCGACGATCAACTCGACGAGATCCCGTATCTCAAGCTCGACGAAGGCTCGCCCGAGCTCGCCTACATGCGCGAGCGCCGCGCCGCGCTCGGCGGCTACCTGCCGACCCGGCGCCGCAAGGCCGACCCGCTGCAAGTGCCGCCGCTGTCGGCCTTCGACGCGCTGCTGAAGAGTTCCGAGGAGCGCGAGATCTCCACGACCATGGCGTTCGTGCGCATCCTCGGCACGCTGGTACGCGACAAGACCATCGGGGCGCGCGTGGTGCCGATCGTCCCCGACGAATCGCGCACCTTCGGCATGGAAGGCATGTTCCGGCAGCTCGGCATCTGGTCCTCGGTGGGTCAGCTCTACACGCCGCAGGATGCCGACCAGCTCATGTTCTACAAGGAGGACAAGCACGGCCAGATCCTGCAGGAAGGGATCAACGAGCCCGGCGCCATGTCGTCCTGGATCGCCGCCGCCACCGCGTACTCGACGCACGGCGTGCAGATGATCCCGTTCTACATCTACTACTCGATGTTCGGCTTCCAGCGCATCGGCGATCTGGCCTGGGCCGCCGGCGACCAGCGCGCCCGCGGCTTCCTGCTGGGCGGCACTGCCGGGCGCACCACGCTGAACGGCGAAGGCCTGCAGCACGAGGATGGCCACAGCCACCTGCTGTCCTCCGCCATCCCGAACTGCGTGTCGTGGGACCCGACCTTCGCCTACGAAGTGGCGGTCATCATCCAGGACGGCCTGCGCCGCATGTGCCAGGAGCAGGAGGACGTCTTCTACTACCTGACGGTGATGAACGAGAACTACACCCACCCGGCAATGCCGGCGGGGGCCGAGGCCGGCATCCTCAAGGGGATGTACCTGTTCTCCGAAGGCGCCGGCGGCAAGAACACCCCGCGGGTGCAACTCATGGGCAGCGGCGTGATCCTGCGCGAAGCGATCGCCGCCGCCGAACTGCTGCAGGCCGATTTCGGTGTCTCAGCCGACATCTGGAGCTGCCCCAGCTTCACCGAACTGCGCCGCGACGGCATGGCCGTGCAGCGCTGGAACCTGCTGCACCCGGAGGACAAGCCGCGCGAGTCGTATGTCGAGCAGAGCCTGAAGAACCGGGCCGGGCCGGTGATCGTGTCGACCGACTACATGCGCATCTTCGCCGACCAGATTCGGCCCTACGTGAATCGCCGGTTCGTGGTGCTCGGCACCGACGGCTACGGCCGTTCCGATACGCGCGAGAAGCTGCGCCGGTTCTTCGAGGTCAACCGCTACTACGTGGTCATCGCCGCGCTCAAGGCGCTGGCCGACGAAGGCGCGATTCCCGCCGCAACCGTGACCCAGGCCATCCGCAAGTACGGGATCGACGCCGAGAAGCCCATCCCCTGGACCGTCTGAGCGCGGTCGCCGACAACGACAACAACCACTGGAGCAGTACGCATGGGAGCCATCAAGGAAGTCCTCGTCCCCGACATCGGTGACTACAAGGACGTACCGGTCATCGAGGTGCTGGTCAAGGTCGGCGATGGCGTCAAGGCGGAGGATTCGCTGGTCGCGCTGGAAAGCGACAAGGCCACGATGGAAGTGCCGGCGCCGTTCGCCGGCATCGTGAAGGACATCCGCATCAAGGTCGGCGACAAGGTGTCGCAGGGTTCGCTGATCCTCACCATCGAAACTTCCGACGCTGCCACCGTCGCGGCTCCGGCCGCGGCGCCCGCGCCCGCTACCCCGGCACCAGCTGCCGCGACAGCCCCGGCTGCCGCGCCGGTGCAAGCGCCTGCACCCGCGCCAGCGCCCGCCACCGCTGCGGTCGCCGCCGCCCCGGCCTCGGTCATCGACGAAGCCTCCTTCGCCAAGGCCCACGCCAGCCCCGCCATCCGCCGCTTCGCGCGCGAACTCGGCGTCGACCTGGGCCGGATCAAGGGCTCGGGCCCGAAGGGCCGGATCATCAAGGAAGACGTCCACGCCTACGTGAAGCAGGCGGTCGCGGGCGAGGGCTCACCAGCGCAAGCCGCGGCAGGCGGCGGTGGCCTCGGCTTCAACCTGCCGGCATGGCCCACGGTCGACTTCAGCAAGTTCGGCCCGGTCGAAACCAAACCGCTGTCGCGCATCCAGAAGATCTCCGGGCCGGCCCTGCATCGCAACTGGGTCACCATCCCGCACATCACGCAGCAGGACGAAGCCGACGTGACCGAGATGGAAGCCTTCCGCAAGACCGTGTCGGACGAGTACGCCAAGCAGGGCATCAAGATCACGCCGCTGGTGTTCCTGATGAAGGCGGCGGTGGCGGCGCTCAAGAAATTCCCGGAGTTCAACTCGTCTCTCGCACCCGGCGGCGACGCGCTGATCCTCAAGCAGTACTACCACATCGGTGTCGCGGTCGACACGCCGGAAGGCCTGGTGGTGCCGGTGATCCGCAACGTCGACCAGAAGGGCATGGTGCAGCTCGCGCAGGAACTGGCCGGGATCAGCCAGAAGGCGCGCGACAAGAAGATGGGGCCGACCGACATGCAGGGCGGCACCTTCTCGATCTCAAGCCTGGGCGGCATCGGCGGCACCCACTTCACGCCGATCATCAACGCGCCTGAAGTCGCCATCCTCGGCGTCTCGCGGTCGTCGATGAAGCCGGTGTGGAAGGACGGCCAGTTCGTGCCGCGCCTGATCATGCCGCTCTCGCTCTCCTACGACCACCGCGTGATCGACGGCGCCAAGGGCGCCCGCTTCATCACCTACCTGAACGCCGTGCTGTCGGACATCCGGCGGGTGCTCCTGTAGTGACCGACGGG
>JAYTTO010000219.1:0-11978 GCA_043744975.1 Betaproteobacteria bacterium
TCCTCCTCGCGCAGGCCGGCGAGATTGAGCACCTCGGTCTCGGATTCCGCGCGGATGAAGTCGACCATGACGTTGACGGTGACCCGGCCGACCAGTTCCTCGCGGGCATCGACCACCGGCGCCGACACCAGATCGTAGCGCTCGAACGCCTGCGCCGCCTCGTCGGCATTCTGCTCGGGGGTGAAGCGCACCACGTCGGTATCCATCAGTTCGCCGACCAGGCGCTCGGGATCGCTCACCAGCAACCGGTTCACCGGCAGGCGGCCCTTCAGCTTCTCGGAACGGTCGACGACGAACAGCTGGTCGGTGTGATCGGGCAGCTCGTCGAGCCGGCGCAGGTAGCGCAGCACCACCTCGAGGGTGACGTCCTCGCGCACCGTGACCATGCCGAAGTCCATCAGGGCGCCGACCGAGTCCTCGGGATAGGACATCGCGGTCCGCAGTTGCTCGCGCTCTTCCGCCGACAGGGAACGGAAGACGTCCTCCAGGACATTGCCGGGCAGGTCGGGAGCGAGGTCCGCCAGTTCGTCGGTGTCGAGCTGCTCGGCGGCGGCCACCAGCTCCTGCGGGGCCATGCTCGCGATGAGCGACTCGCGCACCGCATCGGACACTTCCAACAGGATCTCGCCGTCTCGGTCGGCCTTGACCAGATCCCAGACCACCCGCCGCTCGGCCAGCGGGACCGCCTCGAGGATGTAGGCGACGTCCGCGGGATGCAGGCTGTCGAGCTTTTTCCGCAGCTCGGCCAGGTTCTGTTTGTGGACGAGCGACTCCACCAGCTCGTGCCTTGGCATGTGCTGGCTGTGCACCAGGTGCTCGACGAGCCGGTGTTTCCGGAGCATCACCTGAATCTGGTTCAGGTGCTCCTGCAAAGTCTCCTGTCGAGGGCGGGCCTCGTGCAACTCGGACATGACGGGCAGCCCATGGCACCTGCGATTCGGGTCGACCCCGGATTGTAGTTTCGCGACGTCGTGCGACGCCACGAAAAATCAATGGCCCCCGGCTGGTCCCGGCCGGTGTCAGCCTCGTGGGTCGGACCCTCCCGAGACGGCTATGTCTTGCCCGGGTTGTCCGCCGTCTTCGGGGTCAGCACCGTATAGGGCTTCCCGGCGCAACGCACCTTCGCCGGCGTGTCGCCGGTCGCCTCGAACAGCTGCAGCTTGCCGCCGGCCCAGGCGAAGCCGATGCGCCGCTTGCCTCCCGGCGCCTGGTCGTCGGGGCTTTCCAGGTACTCGCAGGTCGCCCCCAGCGCCGCCAGCGAAACCTCGTAGGCGAAGGCGCCCTGCGGAAACCTGGCTTCGCCGGCGGCGTTGAATTCGTATGGGCGACCCTGCTCGTCGGTGTAGGTGCCCGCCAGGACCACGCCGTTGATGAAATCGACCAGGCGACTGTCGACCAGACGGGAAAACGTCCGGAACCTGCCATGGCCGAACTGCGGTTCGGCGATCGAGAGCGTGTCGAATCGGCCCTGTACGCCCTTCTTGCCCCGGAACGGGATGTAGGTGACTTCGCTCGCCGATACCGCCTCGGTGTCGGTCTCGGCCGCGACGATGCGGTTGGTGCCCGGCGGGTCGATGGGCTCGATGTCCAGGATCCGCTGCATCACCGCCTTGTCGAAGTCGGAGCGCAGCATCGGCCAACTGCGGCCTTCCTTCTGGATGTTGATGACCACCGGCCGCGCCTTGCGGGCGGCCTGGTGCGGCATGCGACTCGCCCGCAGGGCGTCGGCGTAGTCGGCCGTGATCCACAGGCCTTCGATGTCCTTGATGAATACCCGGTTGATCTGTTTCGCCGACTTGGGACGCTCGGGCCGATCGGATTTGGGCGCGGTATCGGATTGGGCCAGGACATGGCCGCAGGCGAAGGCGGCGACGAAGCCGATGACAAGACAGCGATGCAGTGCGTCGTTCATGGATGTTGTGCGAAAGATGGTGACGGCGCCCGCGGACGCGGGGGGCGCGGGCGCAAGGGCCGCGCGATCATACCCGTGATCGGCGCCAGTGGGCGGGCGACTGGCAGGCGGAACTGCTCGGGACGGCGTCTGGCCGATCAAGGCCGGATCAGGAAACGCCGGTCAGGCGGTCGGCGGTCGGCGCCGACCGTAGCCGGTTGCCTGTTCGAATGCGTAGCCGAGCTGCAGCAGTCCGAAATCGTCGCGGTGCCGTCCGATCAGTTGCAGGCCGACCGGCAGCCGGCCCCCGCTGAACCCGGCCGGGACCGACAGCGCCGGCAGCCCGGTGGCCGACACCAGGTAGCAGGACTTCATCCACTCGATGTAGCTGCCCATCCGGACGTCGCCGATCGCCGTCGGGTACTCGATCGCAATATCGAACGGCAGCACCTGCACTACCGGTCCGGCAATGAAGTCGAAGCGCTCGAAGAAGGCGCGCAGCCGGTGGTACAGCTCGGTGCGCAGGCATTCGGCACGACCGACGTCGGCGCCGGTGAGCCGGCGGCCTTCCTCGATGTTCCAGACGACCGTCTGCTTCATCTGCCCCGGATGCTGCGCCAGCAAATGGCCATGCGTGGACTCGAAGATCCAGGCGCGCAGGACCTGAAAGATCTCGTCGGCACCGGTCAGATCCGGCAGCGCATCCTCGACGATGCAGCCGAGCGACTCCAGCGTGGCGCGGCTGGCGGCCAGAACGTCGCGCACCGCCGGTTCGACCGGGAGTCCGCCGAAGTCCGTGGTCCAGGCAACACGGACGCCGGTGAAATCACGGCCGAGGGGCCGGGCGAACCCGGCGCCGGGCTCGTCGAGGGCGATCGGCGATCGTGGGTCGGGACCCGCGATGGCGGAGAGCATCAGCGCGACGTCGCTCACGGTACGCGCCATCGGCCCGACCACGCCGAGCGCAAACCAGGCGTTGAGGGCGGGCCAGTTCGGCACCCGGCCCGGAGAAGGCCGCAGCCCGACCACGTTGCAGAAGCTCGCCGGATTGCGCAACGAGCCGCCGAGATCGCTGCCATCGGCAATGGGCACCATCGCGCTCGCGAGGGCCGCGGCGGCGCCGCCGCTCGAACCGCCCGGGGTACGCGACACGTCCCATGGGTTGCGCGTGGCGCCGAATACCGTGTTGAAGGTCTGCGACCCGGCGCCGAACTCGGGCGTGTTGGTCTTGCCCAGGGACACGGCGCCGGCAGCCTTGAGCCGCTCGACGATGAGCGCATCCACGGTCGGGACGAAGTCGCGGAAGATCGGTGACCCGAACGTCGTGCGGACGCCCCGGGTGACGGCCAGATCTTTGTGGCCGACCGGCAGGCCCGCGAGCGGACCCGGATCCTCCCCGCGACCCAGGCGCGCGTCGACTTCGGCCGCGTCCTTCAGTGCGGTCTCGAAGGTGGTGGTCACGAATGCGTTGATGCCCGGATTCACGCGGTCGATCTGCGCGATGTGCGCCCGGGTCACTTCGACCGCGGATAGCTCGCGCGTGCGGATGCGCTGTGCAAGATCGATGGCGTCGCGCCACACAATGTCGGCGTTCATGATCGGCAGTGAGCAGGGTCGCGTGGCGATGGCGTCATGTCGACTGGGCGCTGGGCCGCCCCCAGGCGCAGTGCCCCCTGGGGGGGTGCCGACCGAAGGAAGGCTGGGGGGGTTGTCATCGCGTTCCGTTGGTTGCGGGGCGGGTCAGCCCCAGAGCGCGATGCCACGCGCCATGAGCGACGCCATCAGCGGCATCGCGAGCAGGAGGACCATCTCCGCGACCAGGTAGCGGCGCACCCGCGAGAGATCCGCCCGCGGCGGGACATCATCCGCCTTCCGAAGCGTCGCCCGCCAGCGCACGAACTGCCGGGTCGGCGGCAGCGACAGCAGGCCGACGACGACGAACAGACCCATCTTGACCTGGAACGACGGATTGGACAGATAGAACCCCGGCCCCTTGGCAAACCAGATCAGGCGCGCCAAGCCGGTGGCCAGAACCGCCACGGCGGCCGCGAGATAGAGCGCGTCGACCCGTATCAGCGCGGCCAGCTGTTCCGCGCGAAGCTGGGCGCTGCACAGCACCAGTTCGGCGGTGAGCGTCGCTCCGAGCGCGAGCATCGACACGAAATGCAGCCAAGCGAACAGCGGTTCCATCACGCGATGATAACCGCCGGACCCGGGGGCGGTCAGCGTCGATCGAGCAGCGCCGCCGGTGTCGTGTAGCTGCCGCGCGCCATGATCGCGTCGCGGATGGCGATCAGGGGTGCTTCCTGCCGCAGAGCGATCTTGCCGCCGAAGACATCGAGTCCGATTTTCGCGTAGGCCTGCGACAGGTCGGGAAATCCCGCGCCGTCGACGTACTGGTCGAACAGCGTGGCGAAAATGGAGGTACCGGAGATCTCGTCCCACTTCGCAAACACCTGGCGCGACGTCCACTCGGGGTTGGGATCGAGGCAGCAATCGGCGAACCGGCCGAGCACGGTGTCGAGCGACTGCGCGCCACCGGACTGCTCGCGCAACTGGATGTCGGCCAGCAGCAGGATTGCCGCGCCCGACCAGTAGACGCGCATGTAGGCGCCATCGCGGTACATGCGGGCACTGGCCTGGGCAAGGGTGACGTTCGGCGCCCGGGTCGACCACTCCTGCGCCCGCAGGAAGCCCGAGTGCATGCGCTGCCAGGCTTCGTCGGGCGTCACCGCGCCGCTGCGGACACGCGTGATGTTCTGGTAATAGGACGCGATGCCTTCGGAGAGCCACGATTCGTTGAGCGAGATGCTGGGCAGGAACAGGTGCGACAGTTCGTGCGGCGCGGTCCAGTCCGCGACGAACTCGCGCAGGGGTCGGCGCTGGTTGACCTCGAAATGGACCGCGCCGGCGCCGCCGCGGGACACGAAGGCCCACGGGGTCGGCTCGGTGGCGCGCGCACCGGGCATCACGAGCACTTGCGGCGACTTCACCGGAAACCGGCCATAGATCGACGCAACCGAATTCCCGGCATCCTGCAGCCAGCGGCGGGTGGATTCCACGTTCATCGGTGGGCTGCCGTCAAGGATCGCGACCCGGAGCACGGCACCGGGCAGCTCGATCGGGAGCTCCGTAAAGCGCCCGAATGCCACGTTCGACGACCGGTCGAATGCACCGTGGCCTACCCGGTACGTGGGCTTCTCCCGAACCGGCTCGGCCGGCGGCCAGGGCGCGGACACGGACATGCCCGGCGGCAGGTCGAAAGCGATCTCGATGTCCTCATCCGCCTGCATTTCCGCGGGGCGCCAGAACCAGACGCCGGTGGCGGTGAGCAGGTCGCGGCCCAGGCGCTGGTTGCCGGTGCCGAAGAGGTCGTTCGACCGGGGCAGGCGCGTGATGTCGACGCTGTAGCGGATGCAACCGTTCTCGGGCACGTCCTTCAGCTTCATCTCGGTGCCGTTCGGAGCGATGCTCTGGCGCCGGTCGGCCACGCGGCCCTCCACGAATGCGCCCGACGCTTCGAGCGATTCGGCCGAGAGCTCGGTCGGCGCCTGTCCGTCGAAGCAGGCGTTCACATCCAGTTGCTTCAGGTCTGCATCGACGCTAACGGTGTAGCGATGCACCCGGTCGGCAGCGGCGGCGCCAGCGCTCGCGAGCAGCAGCGCGCAAATCAGCAAACAAGATGGGCTCATCGGTTCAGCCTGGGACGGTCACCGCGTTTCTGACCACGCCGCTCCGCAACAGTTGCAACACTTCCGCGGATGGTCAGGCGGCCGCGCGCGGCGCCGGTTCCGGCTCGGCCGCCGCGGCGAGCGGCACCACCGGCTCGTAGGCCAGCACCGGCGCGAGCCAGCGTTCGGTCTCCGCGAGACTCATGCCCTTGCGGGCGGCGTACTCGACCACCTGGTCCTTGTCGATCTTGCCGGTCGCGAAGTATTGCGATCCGGGGTGCGAGAAGTAGAAGCCGCTGACCGCGGCCGTCGGCAGCATGGCATAGCTCTCGGTGAGGGTGATTCCAGCGACGCCCGGCGCATCGAGCAGATCGAACAGCGCGCCCTTCTCGGTATGGTCCGGGCAGGCCGGATAGCCCGGCGCCGGACGGATGCCGCGGTACTTCTCGTCGACGAGAGCGTCGACGTCGAGGCTCTCATCCGTGGCGTAGCCCCAGAACTCCACCCGCGTACGCCGGTGCAGGAGTTCCGTGAAGGCCTCGGCCAGGCGATCCGCCAGGGCTTTGAGGAGGATCGAGTTGTAGTCGTCGTGATTGGCTTCGAACGCCGCGACGCGCGCATCGATGCCGATGCCGGTGGTCACCGCAAAGGCGCCGATGTAGTCCTTCACGCCGCTCTCCTTCGGGGCGATCAGGTCGGCGAGCGACAGGTTCGGACGATCGAGCGGCTTCACCATCTGTTGCCGCAGACAGTGAAAGGTCATGGCGACGCGCTGGCGCGACTCGTCGGCATAGATCGCGATGTCGTCGCCATTCACGCGGTTTGCCGGAAACAGCCCGACCACGGCATTGGCCGTGAGCCACTTCCCGTCGATGATCCGGGCGAGCATCTCGCGGGCGTCCGCGAACAGGTTGCGGGCGGCTTCGCCGACGACCGCGTCATCGAGGATCTTCGGATAGCGACCCACCAGTTCCCAGGTCTGGAAGAACGGGGTCCAGTCGATGAACTCGGCGATCTCGCCGAGCGGATAGTCGCGGAAGACCTGGATGCCCGGGCGCTTCGGCTGCGGCGGCATGTAGGCGGCCCAATCGGTCATCAGGCCGTGCTTGCGCGCGTCGACGATGCCGTAGTGCGGGCCCTGCCCTTTCTTGCCCTTGTGCTGCTCGCGGGTCTTGCCATTCTCGGCCTTGACCTTGAGCACGAAGGCGTCGCGCAGGTCGTCCGACAGCAGGCTCGAGCAGACGCCGACGCTGCGCGAAGCGTCCGGGACCCACACGGTTGGCCCGTGGTATCCCGGCTCGATCTTGACCGCCGTGTGCACGCGCGAGGTGGTGGCACCGCCGATCAGCAGCGGGATGGTGAACCCCTGCCGCTCCATCTCGCGCGCCACATGCGCCATTTCCTCCAGCGACGGCGTGATCAACCCGGACAGGCCGATGATGTCGGCCTTCTCGTCGCGTGCGGTCTGCAGGATCTTTTCCGCGGGCACCATCACGCCCATGTTGACCACATCGAAGTTGTTGCACTGGAGCACGACCGAGACGATGTTCTTGCCGATGTCGTGCACGTCGCCCTTGACGGTGGCGAGCACGATCTTGCCCTTCGCCTTGGCGACCTCGCCCGAGAGCGCTTTCTCGGCTTCGATGTACGGAATCAGGTGGGCGACCGCTTGCTTCATCACGCGTGCCGACTTGACCACCTGGGGCAGGAACATCTTGCCGGCGCCGAACAGGTCGCCGACCACGTTCATGCCGTCCATCAACGGACCCTCGATGACGTGGATCGGCCGCTCCACCTGCTGCCGCGCAGCCTCGGTGTCCTCGACGATGAACTTGTTGATGCCCTTGACCAGCGCGTGCTGCAACCGCTGGGCGACCGGCGCATCGCGCCAGGCGAGATCCTCGACGTTGATCTTGCCTTCGGATTTGTAGCTGTCCGCAAACTGCACCAGCCGCTCGGTGGAATCGGCACGGCGGTTGAGCAGCACGTCCTCGACGCGCTCCAGCAGGTCCGCCGGGATGTCCGCGTACACGCCCAACTGCCCGGCATTGACGATGCCCATCGTCATGCCGGCCTTCACCGCGTGGTACAGGAACGCCGTATTGATGGCCTCGCGGATCGATTCGTTGCCGCGGAACGAAAACGACACGTTCGATACGCCGCCGCTGATCTTCGCGAACGGCAACGCCCGCTTGATCGCCCGCGCCGCCTCGATGAAATCGACACCGTAGGTCGCATGCTCTTCGATGCCGGTCGCCACCGCGAACACGTTCGGGTCGAAGATGATGTCCTCCGGCGGGAACCCGACCTGGTCGACCAGCAAGCGGTAGGCGCGGGTGCAGATGTCGATGCGGCGCTGCAGGGTGTCGGCCTGGCCCTGCTCGTCGAAGGCCATGACGATCGCGGCGGCGCCGTAGCGGCGGACCAGTCGCGCCTGCCGGAGGAACTCGGCTTCGCCCTCCTTCATGCTGATGGAGTTGACGATGCACTTGCCCTGGACGCACTTCAGCCCGGCCTCGATGACGCTCCATTTGGAGCTGTCGATCATCACCGGCACCTTCGAGATGTCGGGCTCGGAGGCGATCAGGTTCATGAATCGCGTCATCGTGGCGTGCGAATCGAGCATCGCCTCGTCCATGTTGACGTCGATCACCTGGGCACCGTTGTCGACCTGCTGCCGGGCGACCGCGAGCGCCTGCTCGTACTCGCCGTTGAGGATCATCCGCGCGAACGCGCGCGAACCGGTCACGTTGGTGCGCTCCCCGACATTCACGAACAGGGCGTCATCGCCGATACTCACCGGCTCGAGCCCGGACAGGCGCAGCGTCCGCCCGGGGGTCGGAATCGCCCGTGGCTTCACATCCTTCACCGCGTTGGCGATCGCCCGGATGTGGGCCGGCGTGGTGCCGCAGCAGCCACCGGTGATGTTCACCAGGCCGGATTCGGCGAACTCGCGGAGCATGCCCGAGGTGTATTCGGCGGTCTCGTCGTACTCGCCGAACGCGTTGGGCAGCCCGGCATTCGGGTGCACGCTGACATGGGTGTCGGCGATGCGCGAGAGTTCGGCCACGTAGGGACGCAGATCTTTGGCGCCCAGCGCGCAGTTGAGGCCGATCGCGAACAGGTTGGCGTGGCGGATCGAGTGCCAGAAAGCTTCGGTCGTCTGCCCCGACAGCGTCCGGCCGGACAGGTCGGTGATCGTGCCCGACACCCAGATCGGCAGGCGCACCCCGTTGCGGTCGAAGTAGTCGTCGATCGCGAACAGGGCGGCCTTGCAATTGAGGGTGTCGAACACGGTTTCGACCAGCAGCAGATCGGCGCCGCCGTGCACCAGGCCATCGATAGCCGCCAGGTACGCGGCCACCAGTTCATCGAAGCTGACGTTGCGAAATCCGGGGTCGCTCACGTCGGGCGAGAGCGACGCGGTGCGGTTGGTCGGTCCGAGCACACCGGCGACGAACCTGGGCTTGCCCGGGGTCTGCTTCGAGTATCGGTCGGCCCCTTCGCGGGCCAGCCGGGCGCCTTCGAAATTGAGCTCGCGGACCACCGGTTCCATAGCGTAGTCGGCCATCGCGATGCTGGTCGAGTTGAAGGTGTTGGTCTCGACGATGTCGGCGCCCGCATCCAGGTACTGGCCGTGGATGCCACCGATGATGCCCGGCTGGGTCAGGGTCAGCAGATCGTTGTTGCCGGTCTGCTCGTGGCCGAAATCGGCAAAGCGGGTGCCGTGGTAGTCGGCACGTCCGAGCTTGTGATCCTGGATCATGGTGCCCATGGCCCCATCCATGATGAGAATGCGTTCGGCGAGCAGTTCGCGAAGCAGGATGGTCTGGTCTGGCTGCAAGAAATTTGGTCCCTGAATGAAAAAAACCCGAGGCGCTGAAAGCGGTCGGGTTCCCGAGCGCTTTAGCGGAATTTGTTACGCGCCCGCAAGCTGCGGTCAAAACGGCGCGGAAATCAAAGAAGGTACCGAGGCGACCGTTACGTGTCAATCGCGGACATCGCACCGGTCAGCCGCCGATACTGGATCGCTTCGGCAACCTGTGCGGATTGCACCTGCGACACTCCTGCAAGATCGGCAATGGTGCGGGCAACCTTGAGGATTCGGTGATACGCCCGTGCCGACAGCCCGAGCCTGCCGATGGCGGCCTTGAGCAATGCTTCGGCCGGGGCATCCGGTGCGCAGAATTGTTCGACATCGCCGGGCCCGAGCAGCGCATTGGACTTGCCCTGGCGATCGACCTGACTTCTTGCAGCGATCTCCACCCTATTGCGGACGGCCGCGCTCGACTCGGCCGACGCCGCCGGCCTGAGGAGTTCGTGCTCCGGCACCGTCGGGACCTCGATCTGGATGTCGATGCGATCGAGAAATGGTCCGGAGACGCGATTGCGGTATCGCCCCACCTGGTCGGGAGTGCATCGACAGCGTCCCGAATGATGGCCGAGATAGCCGCACGGGCACGGGTTCATGGCCGCCACCAGTTGGAAGCGGGCTGGAAACTCCACCTGCCGGGCGGCGCGCGATACGCTGATACGGCCGGACTCGAGCGGTTCGCGCAGCACTTCCAGCACGCGGCGGTCGAATTCCGGCAGTTCGTCCAGGAATAGCACGCCGTGCATCGCCAACGAGATCTCGCCGGGACGGGGAATGCTGCCGCCGCCGACCAATGCCACCGCCGAGGCCGTGTGATGCGGTGCCCGGTAGGGACGTTGTTTCCAGCGCCGCGGGTCGAAACCACCGTGACCGAGCGACAGCATGGCGGCCGACGCGAGTGCCTCCTCGTCGCTCATCGCCGGCAGGATGCCCGGAAAGCGTTCTGCAAGCATCGTCTTTCCGGTCCCGGGCGGGCCCATCATGAGGAGGCTGTGGCCGCCGGCCGCGGCGACCTCCAGCGCCCTGCGGGCCTGTGCCTGGCCCTTGACGTCGACGAGGTCGGGATAGCGCGGCGGCGTGGGCGCAACGTTGAACGTCGCTCGTGGCAACAGGACGTCGCCATTCAGGTGGGCGCACACTTCCAGCAGATTGCCAGCACCGTGGACGCTGGCGCCGCCAACCAGCGCGGCTTCCGCGACGCTGTCGATGGGAACAATGAATGCATGCCCGTCGGCATGAGCCCGGTATGTCATCGCCAAGGCCCCGCGTATGGGCCTGAGCGAACCTGTGAGCGAAAGCTCACCGGCAAACTCGGTGGTACCCAGCCGTTCCTGCGAGACCTGCCGGGATGCTGCCAGGATGCCGATCGCGATCGGCAGGTCGAAGCGAGCGCTCTCCTTGGGCAGGTCGGCGGGCGCCAGGTTGACGGTGATACGGCGGGCGGGAAACTCGAACCGGCAGTTGAGGATCGCGGCCCGCACCCGGTCCTTGGCTTCCTTCACCTCGGTTTCGGGCAGACCGACCACGGTGAAGCTCGGCAGTCCGTTGGAGAGATGGACCTCGACTTCGACTTCGGGCGCGTCCATGCCGGCGAGCGCGCGGCTCCGCACCACGGCAACGGTCATCGTCCTGCGCCCCGGGCGCCGACCAGGATGTCAGTTCTCCTGATCTGCGGCCGCTTCGAGAGCCGCAAGGCGCTGTTCGAGCTGCTCCAACCGGGCCCGCGTCTGGGCCAGGACCCGCGCTTGCGCATCGAATTCCTCCCGCGTGACCAGATCGAGTCGACTGAACACGTTACCGAGCATGGCGCGGGCGTTGCGCTCGAAATCCGCCGCGGGGCTCGCGGCCGCGAACGCGCGCAGCCGGTTGGCGAATTCATCCAGTCTGGACGATGGCGACATGGCGATGCCCCTCCGGGATCGTTGCAGTGCGGCGAGTGTAACAAAGGCCCGGTCCGGGGAGCCAATGCACTTATAGGGTGCGGTGTCGATGAGGCCCGCCCCGCCGCGGTGCAACATCATCGATGAAGCACATCGAAATTTACTTAAAGTATTGTTTTTTCGATGTAATATTTTTGGCACATCAATTGCCCTACGTCCTCTGCGGATTTTCCCTTCGCCGCCGTTTCTGCCACCTGCCATTCATAGAGGACACCCACCATGTTGAAATCGAAAGGGATGGCCGTTGCGATTGCCAGCCTCGGGCTGGCCGCCACAGCTGCTTTCGCAGACGATGCCCCCGCTCCTCCCGCATCCCCGCATACGGTTGCGGGCAACGTGAGCTTCCTCAGCGATTACGTCGTCCGGGGCCTCACCCAGACCAACAACAAGCCTGCGATCCAGGGCACGATCGAATACGGCCATGCAAGCGGCTTCTACGCCGGGGCCTTCGGTTCGAACGTCAGTTGGCTGAGCGACGCGTGGGAACCGGCCGCGCCCGGCGTAAGCGGCATCTATGGCGGCGCGCCAACGAATTCGATCAGCGCCTCCATCGAGATCGATCTCTATGCCGGCTTCCGCAACAAGTTCGCGGCAGACTTTTC
>JAYTTO010000220.1:0-3293 GCA_043744975.1 Betaproteobacteria bacterium
TAGCGATGCGTTGACCGGCGCCTCGACCGCCCGGTTCCGGGCGGAGTGCTCGGTGCCGGACTGGCGGAGGGTAAGGCATGGGTACACAGCGGATCGAACGCGACGCGATGGGAGAGATCGCCGTGCCGGAAGAGCGGCTGTGGGGTGCGCAAACCCAGCGTTCGCTGGCGCATTTCGCCATCTCGCACGAGCGTATGCCAACGGACCTGATCCAGGCGCTCGCACTGACGAAGCGGGCTGCCGCGACGGTGAACAGCGAACTCGGCCTGCTCGATGCCGCCAAGGCGAAGGCCATCGTGCAGGCCGCCGACGAAGTGCTTGCCGGTCGGCACGACAGTGAGTTTCCGCTGGTGGTGTGGCAGACCGGATCAGGCACGCAAACGCAGATGAACGTCAATGAAGTCCTGGCCAACCGGGCCTCGCAGTTGCTCGGCGGACCGGTCGGGATGGCGCGCCTGGTGCACCCCAACGATGACGTCAACCTGGGCCAATCCTCCAACGACGTCTTCCCGACCGCCATGAACCTGGCCGCGGTGCGGAGCCTGGACCGCGATCTGCTGCCTGCGCTGGCCCGGTTGGCCGAGACGCTGGAGGCCAAGGCCCTGCAGTTCGTCGATATCGTGAAGATCGGACGCACCCATCTGCAGGACGCAACGCCGCTGACGCTGGGACAGGAGATGTCGGGCTGGGCGTCGCAACTGCGCCATGGCGAAGCGCACGTGATGGCAGCGCTGCCGCATCTGCTCGAGCTGGCTCTGGGGGGCACGGCCGTGGGGACCGGCCTGAATACGCATCCGGAATTCGCCGTCCGCGTGGCGGCCGAACTCGCGCGCCTGACCGGCCTGGGCGTGGTCACCGCGCCCAACAAGTTCGAGGCGCTGGCGGCCCACGATGCCATCGTTCACGCGCATGGCGCGCTGAAGACGCTGGCCGCATCGTTGGTCAAGATCGCCAATGACGTGCGATGGCTCGCTTCGGGCCCGCGTTGCGGCCTCGGTGAACTCGTGATCCCGGCGAACGAACCCGGCAGTTCGATCATGCCGGGCAAGGTCAACCCCACCCAGTGCGAGGCGCTGCTCATGGTCTGCGGCCAGGTGTTCGGCAATGACGTGGCGGTGAACTGGGCCGGGGCATCCGGCAATTTCGAGCTCAACGTGTGCAAGCCGCTAATCGCACACAACTTCCTGCAAAGCGTGCGCCTGCTGGCCGATGGCATGCGCAGCTTCGACGCGCATTGCGCGCGCGGTATCGAGCCCGACCGCGCGCGCATCGCCGACCTTCTGCAGCGTTCGCTGATGCTGGTGACGGCGCTGAGCCCGCATCTGGGCTATGACAAGGCGGCCGAGATTGCCAAGACGGCACACCGCGACGGGCTCAGCCTGCGCGACGCGGCGCTGGCCTCGGGCGCCGTGAATGCGGAGCAGTTCGACGCCTGGGTGCGCCCCGAGGCGATGGTGGGCCCGATTGGTCCGTGAGGATCGACTTCCGCGATCGGCACCAGCCGCGGGGTTCCGCAATGTGCGTCAACAGCAACGAACCGTAGTCACGGCGATCGAGGGCGATCGGGCCCTGCAATGCCGGACAGTCAGCGCCTCGCCCACCATGGATCCCACGTCGGCGAACACGGTGCGGACGCCTTCCGCGACGAGTGCCTGCGCAATCGTGCGCCCGATGCCATTCACCGCGCCGGTCACGCGCGCCGCTTCCTGCGCGGGATCGAAAGGCTGGTCCAGAATGCTCATGTTGTATCCTCGAATGACGAACGTGGCGGTCAGTACTGGCAGTGCCCGAAGGAGCGATGCCTGCTCAACAGAAGCCCGACAACCATCCAGCCTGAAAGCACGAGCGTAGCCAACAAATGACCGACCACTACCGCCCCGTTGCGCTCGAACATGCCAGTCGCCTGATCAATCATGGCCCGACGGTCCTGGTCACCAGCGTTGCGTCGAGGCCGGCTGCGCCGCCTGGCTCGAAATACGCAGCCGCCTCATCAGCGAACCGCCATACTGAAGACGCCTATGACACCTGCTTCGCGGAGGTGGCTGCCGCAGCCGACGAGTGCATCTTTTCCGGCGGCCGGTGGACCGTCAGGGCAGACAACATCGAGCTGCACACCATCCACCACCTGGGTGCGGGCACCTTTGCACAGCGAGCGATGTGTTGAGGGCGAAGGCGCTCCACGAGGATTGATCCACCACGCGATATGCTCAGCCCGCTTTCGAGTCTCCGAGGCTGACGCTCTTTCTCTTCTTGTGATCCCGGAATGACGACCATCAATGTTGTGGGTTGCGGCCGCGTCGGCCAGAGCCTGGCGCGCTTGCTTCACGACCACGACGCCTGTGAAATTCAAGACATCAAGGGGCGCGAGATCGTGCAGACACAGTCGGCGGCGGCCTTCATCGGGGGTGGCCGCGCTGTCGAGACCATCGACCAGATGCGCGCGGCAGACATCTGGCTGTTCGCGGTGCCCGATAGCCGGATCGCGGAGGTCTCCGCCGAATTTGCGCTGGCGCTGCCCCCCCGTTCTGACTCGCGAGGCGCCAATCCGCCGATCGCGTTTCACTGCAGCGGTTTCTTGCCGGCTTCCACTCTCGAACCGTTGCGCGCTCTGGGATGGCAACTCGCAAGCGTTCATCCGGTCCTGACATTCGCCACCCCTGAAGCGGCGGTGCAACAGTTCAAGGGCACGCCATGCGGGCTCGAAGGAGATGAATGCGCACTTCGGATTCTGCGACCGCTGATCGCCGCCATCGGTGGAGAAGCCTTCGCGGTATTGAGCGAGCGCAAAGGGCTCTACCACGCAGCGGCGGTGTTCGCGAGCAACTTCACCGTCGTGCTCCAGGCGATCGCACGGGAAGCATGGGCTGACTCAGGCGTACCGGACGAGGTCGCGCGCAAGATCCAGCGATCGTTGGTGCAGGCGACCCTTGAGAACGTGCTGAAGTTCGGCCCGGCGGCAATCACCGGTCCCGCGGCGCGCGGCGACACCCATGTCGTTGAACTTCAGGGCGCCGAAGTGTCACGGTGGCATCCGCGCGCGGGAGTCGTCTACCGGGAACTGAGCGTGTTGGCGCGAAACCTGGCTGAGCACCAGTCGACATCGTAACCGCGGAGCCTGGCCTCATTTTCGTGGCTCCGGCGCCCAAATGCTCAGACCGGCGATAGAATCCGCAGCTCCATGCCTTTGACGTATTCCTTGACCTTCGGACGGTAGGCCTGCATGTGCGGCGCGACGAGGTGAGCCTTGAGCGTGGCGATGTCTTGCCACTTCTCGATGATCGTGAGTTTGTCGG
>JAYTTO010000221.1:0-11363 GCA_043744975.1 Betaproteobacteria bacterium
GGCATCGAACGCGAGCCTCACCGTGTCGGTTCCGGCGTTGACCGCTTCGACCACCGACTGGCCCGGCCCGGACAGCAGGTAGGTGTCGTTGCCGGTGCCGCCGAAGAGCTGTGCCGGCTGGAGCCAACTGGCGAGATCGAAGACGTCGTCGGCGTCGGTGCCGATCGCATATGAATCGCGAACGATGATGTTGGCCATGCTTGCCTCTCCCAGGTCGAATTCATGCGTTGCCTCATGCCATAACGCCGCCGCCTCCTGCAGGCGTTGACCCATGAGCATGGTGCGTCCGGATTACAGCACGAGTGCCGCGTCGAATCGTCGGGAGGCTGCACGCGGACTGACGCCATCCGCAGACGCTATGCGCAATGGTAGCCTGCAAATCTATCCCAATGATAGTTTTTAAGCCGAGCAGGGCGCCCGGCGTACATCCGAAGCGGACCGTTGCGGCCCAACCTCACTCCCGATCAGGGTTCCCGCATCGCCTTCTTGATGAAGCCGATCACCGGATCGAGCAGATAGATCAACGGCGTGCGGGCACCGGTGCGCACGTAGACCTCTGCCGGCATGCCGGCCTGAAGGTGCAGGTCGCCCGCCTCCTTGAGCGAGGCGGCGTCGATATGGACGTAAGCCGCGTAGTACGGCGCCCCGGTCTGCTTCTCTTGCAGCCGGTCGGCGGAAACATAGGTGACCTTGCCGGTCACCACCGGTACAAGGCGCTGCTTGAACGACGTCAGGCGGACATCCGCGGTGGCACCCTGGCCCACGTTGTTGATGTCTTCTGGCCGGACTCTGGCTTCAACGATGAGGTCGGGGTTCGCCGGCACGATGTCCATCAGCGGTTCGCGTGGACCAACGGTGAAACCGATGGTCGTCACCTTGAGATCCACCACAGAACCCGCAACCGGCGCGACCACGGTCTGGCGGTCGGCGGCGTCCTGGGAGGCACGCATGCGCTCCTCCAGGTCGAACACCTTGCCGGTACTGTCCTTCAGTTCGTCGGTGGCCTGCTGCATGTAGCCGTTGCGCAGCGCGAGGATGCGGAGCTCGACTTCGGAGATCTTCTGCTTCGCCTTGGCGAGCTCGGCCATGTTCTGCCCGCGCCGGGATTCATAGTCGGCAACGTTGCGCTTGAGGCCGAGCACATGCGCCTTGGTGATGAACCCCTGGGCGATGAGCTGTTCGTTGGCCTCGAGTTCTTCCTTCTGCAGGCGGATGGAGGTGTCGTCGGCAACGATCTCGCTCTCCAGTGCCGAGATCTCGCCCCGGGTCTCGACCACGTTGGACCGCAGCAGCCGGACCTGGCTCTCCAGCACCGAGCGCCGCACCCGGAACAACGCGGTCTCGCGCTGCATCAGTTCGGCCACCCGGATGTCCTTCGCACGCCTGGTAAGCAAATCGGGAAACTTCACCGCGTCGCCCAGATCACGCTCCGCCTGCAGCCTGGCCTGACGCGCCAACTCCCCGTCGAGCTGGGTCCGGTTCGATTCGAAGCCGGCACTGACACGCACATCGCCGAGAATCAGGAGCGGTTCGCCCGCCTTGACCACCTGGCCTTCGCGCACGAGGATCTCGCGGACGATGCCGCCCTCCTGGTGCTGCACCGTCTTGCGGTACGTGTCGACGCGCAGGAAACCGGGCGCGATCACCGCGCCCGACAACGGCGCGAACGCGAGCCAGCCGCCGACCACGAACACCAGAACCGCGATGACGGCGAGGCCGGCCCGGACGATGCGCCGCGCGTCGTCGGCATGTTCGACGTCGATGTCGGGCAGAAAGAAGTGCTTCAGGCGGGGCAACATGGCGATGGGAGGCGGCTAGCCTTCGGCGCGCGGGGCAGCCTGGCCGCCGACGAGCGTGGGGGTGTTGGGCGGCGTGGCGCCGCGGGTTACCTTGGCGATCACCTCGGCGCGTGGGCCGAACATCTCGACCTGGCCTTCGCGCATCACCAGCACCTTGTCGATGTTCGCCAGCAACGAGGGCCGGTGCGTGATCACGATCACGGTCACGCCATCGGTGCGGATGTCGCGGATGGTGCGCATCAGGGCCTCTTCGCCCTCCCCGTCGAGATTGGCGTTGGGCTCGTCGAGCACCAGCAGCCGCGGGTTGCCATACAACGCGCGAGCAAGGGCCAGGCGCTGGCGCTGGCCCCCTGACAACGTGTTGCCGGCGTCGCCCACGTCGGTGTCGTAACCCTTGGCGAGCCGCAGGATCATCTCGTGTGCATTGGCTCGATGGGCGGCGGCGATGACGGCATCCGAATCGATCGCCCCCATCCGCGCGATGTTCTCCGACACCGTGCCGGAGAACAGTTCGACGTCCTGAGGCAGGTAGCCGATGTGCGGCCCGAGGTGGGATCGTGGCCAGGTCGCGATGTCGGCGCCGTCGAGCCGCACCACACCGCTGGCCGGCTTCCAGATGCCGACCATGAGCCGGGCGAGCGTCGACTTTCCCGACGCGCTGGGACCGATGATGCCGAGCGACTCGCCGGCCTTGATCTGGAACGACACCCCGCGCAGGATCGGGCGTTCCTGGCCGCGGATGGCGAACACCACCTTGTCGACGACCATGTCCCCGGTCGGCGTGGGCAGTTCGGTGACAGGGATGTCGGCCGGGTTCTCGGCAAGCAACCGGTCCAGCCGGGCATAGGCACTGCGCGCCTCGACCAGGCTCTTCCAGCCGGCGATGGCGGTTTCGACCGGTGCCAACGCGCGCCCCAGCAGGATCGTGGATGCCATCATCACACCAGCCGTCACGTGCAGATCGATCACCAGGTAGGCACCGGTGCCGAGCATGGCGACCTGCACGAACTGGCGCATGAACTTGGTCGCGCCGCTCACCATGCCGGCCAACTGGCTGGTGGAAATCTGTAGCCCCAGCACGCTGCGATTGAGACCTTCCCACTTGCGAGTCACGTTACCGACCATGCCGAGCGCGTTCACCACTTCGGCATTGCGGACCGTCTGATCGATAAACCTGCCTGCCTTGCGCCCTTCCGCCTGCAGGCCCTCGAGGCTCTTGCGGGTGAGTTTCTCGTTCAGATAGCCGAGCGCCAGCAGCATCAGCGCGCCAGCCAGCGCCACGGCGCCGAGCACCGGATGGAACAGCGCGATGACGAGCAGGTAGACCGGCAACCAGGGAGCATCGAACAGGGAGAAGATGCCGGTTCCCGTCAGGAAGGTACGCAGCGTGTTCACGTCCTTCAGGCCGAGGCTGTAGTCCGACGCGCCCGGGCGCCGGGCATTCGCCAGCAGGCCGGACAGCACGATGGGGCCGAGCTTGCGGTCGAGCGCCACCCCGGCACTGGTGAGCAGCCGGGCACGCAGCAGATCGAGCACCATCATGATCAGCAGGCAGGCCAGCGAGCCGAGGGTCAGGACAATCAGCGTCTCGTCGCTGCGGCTCGGGATTACCCGATCGAACACCTGCAGCATGTAGAGCGACGGCACCAGCAGCAGCAGGTTGATGAAAAAGCTGAACATCCCCGCGTAGAGGAAGAAAGGCCGGAAGCGGGTGACAAACTGGCGCATGGGATCGGGTCGGGAACGGAGGTCTTCGCGAACATGCTCGCAAACATTGCGCCCGAGTATATAGACGCCCCGACATCGGCAACACCCGGCGAGCGCGGGCTTGTGGCTTCAATTCAGTGATTCGACGGCGAAAATTGCCGGAGCGGCGAGTGCGTGAGAGCGCCGTTCGGCTAGAATCCGCCGCGTTCGCCCCGGTAGCTCAGTGGATAGAGCAACCCCCTCCTAAGGGGTAGGTCACACGTTCGATTCGTGTTCGGGGCGCCATGGAATCAACCAGCTGCCACCAACGATCTGGAACCGCGGGCGGTTACAGCAACCACGCCCCACCGCAATTGATCGGCGCCCCGGCCACGGCGCCGGCCCACACGCCGTTCGAATCCGTGCAACCGCCTGCCGCACCGGGCGCCGCCGGTTGCGCTCCACCCCACCGAAACGCCGAGAACTGGAAGTGTCCGCCCAGCCCGTTGCCGTCGTCGAGCTTGCGGTCGATCTCCATCAGCGACAACGCCGGAATATAATTACCGGTGGTCAGGATGTGCCGGTCAACGCGCGGCCCCGTGGGATTGCCGTAGTCGTTGCTGAAGCGGATATCGACATAGCCGCCGTACAGGTTGGCCGGAATCGACCGGACCGGGTTGGCGGGATCGAAGACATAGTCGCCCGCGAGCAGCCCGCTGCGCGACAGATGATCCCAGATCAGCGGCGTCTCGAACGGCGTGCCACCGGCACCAACAGGCGTCGCATTGGCCTCGACGCGTCCATTGCCATTGCCGGCGGCACTGGCGCCGGGGATCGTGAGCATCGCGGCAGCGTAGTCCCCGGGGAGCGCCCGATAGCGGTCCTGAAACGCCACGAATGCGGTCTTGATCTGGCTCTGCTGGGCGATCAGCGCCCGCACACGCGCAGCGTCGATCAACTGCTCGCCCTTCAAGAGGACGGCAGCGAGCGATGCCGAAATCAGCGAGAAGAGCGCGATCTCGATCAGGGTGACGCCGCGTTGCCGGCGTCGGGTTGAAATAGGGGTTGACACGGATTTGTCGATTTCATTTCATGGCGTTGCCGGTTACAGGATCGGCTGCAATCCGGCGGAATGAAGGTCCTCCAGCAAAATCCGGGCACACAACATGAAAAAACCCCTGCGACCGTCGTCACAGGGGTTTATCTCATTACCGTTCAGCGGGTTAGATTCGGCCGGCAGAACCGGCGGCAGCCGCGCGCAGGGCTGCGATACGGTCGTCCAGCGGCGGATGCGAAAGAAACAGGGCTTTCAGGCCGCCGTGCCCGCCGCCGGAGATGCCGAAAGCCTGAAGGCCTTCCGGCAAGGTGGCCGGCTCGTATGCCAGCTTCAGGCGCTGGAGCGCGTTGACCATCTTCTCGCGCCCCGCGAGGTTCGCCCCGCCTGCGTCGGCCCGGAACTCCCGGCGCCGGCTGAACCAGGCCACGATGATGCTGGCCACAATGCCCAGCAACACCTCCGTGACCATAGTGGCCACGAAGAATCCGATGCCGGTGCTGCGGCTGTTGTTCTTCAGGATGACCCGGTCGACCACGTAGCCCACGACCCGCGACAGGAAGATCACGAACGTGTTGACCACCCCCTGGATCAGGGTGAGCGTGACCATGTCGCCGTTGGCGACGTGGGTCACCTCGTGAGCAAGCACGGCCTCGGCTTCGTCCTTGGACATGCTGTTGAGCAACCCGGTGCTGACCGCAACCAGGGCGCTGTTGCGGCTCATGCCGGTGGCGAAGGCGTTGATCTCGGGCGCTTCGTAGATCGCCACTTCGGGCATGCCGATGCCGGCTGCCTGGGCTTGTCGGGCTACCGTGTCGACCAGCCAACGTTCGGTGGGATTGCGCGGCTCGTCGATGACGTGAGCGCCGGTGGACCGCTTGGCCATCCATTTCGAGATCGCCAGCGAGATGAAGGCGCCGCCGAAGCCGAACAGCATCGAGAACACAAGGAGCCCGCCGAGATTGAGGCCGTTGGCGGTCAGCCAGTGGTTCACGCCCAGGAGCTGGGCGGTGATGCTCAGGACGAACACCACGGCCAGGTTGGTGATCAGGAACAGGCCAATGCGTTTGAACACGTTTCCTTCCTTCCGGAGCTGGTGGGGAACTGCGCTGCGAGTTGCGATCGATGCGGCCGGGGCAGCTATACCGTGTCGGTGAGCTGCTCGAGCTGTTCGTTCAGGACGAGCCAGTGATCCTCGATCTGCTTGATCCGCGCGTCGGCAAGGCCCAGGTCACGGGTGCAATCGGCCAGAGCTTTCCGGTTCGCGACAGCGTGAATGTCAGGCGCCGAGAGGCGCTTTTCAAGCTGCCCACGGGTGTCCTGGAGCTGCGCCAGTTCACGGTCCACCGCGGCGATCTCCTGCCGCAACGGCTTGCGTCGGGAGCCGGCCCGGCCGCGCTCGACGGCATCGTCGCGCCGCCGCTCCCGCCGGGATCCTGCGCTGTCGACCGCCGGTGCCGCCACCTCGTTGGCCACCGCCGGTTTGGCCGACAACCAGTCGCGGTAATCGTCGAGGTCGCCATCGAACGGGCTGACCTTGCCATGGGCCACGAGCAGGAACTCGTCCACGGCGACCCGCAGCAGACTGCGATCGTGCGATACCAGCACCAGCGCGCCGGTGAACGACTGCAGCGCCAGCATCAATGCGGCGCGCATGTCGAGGTCGAGGTGGTTGGTCGGTTCATCGAGCAGCAGCAGGTGCGGCTTCGTGTGGACGATGAGCGCCAGCGCGAGCCGCGCCTTCTCGCCCCCGGACATCGGCCCCACGGGCAGCAGCGCCTCATCGCCGCGGAAGCCGAAGCCCCCGAGGAAATCGCGATGGTCCTGCTCGCGGGTACGGGAATCCAGCCGCGTCATGTGCCGCAGCGGCGTGTCGTCCGGCCGGAGCTGTTCCAGTTGGTGCTGGGCGAAGTAGCCGATGCGAAGGCCCTTGCCTTCGAGCCGCTCGCCGGACAGCGGCGCCAGGGTGCCCGCCAGGAGCTTGGTGAGCGTCGACTTACCGGCGCCGTTGCGGCCGAGCAAACCGATACGCGAGCCGGGACGGATGTTGATCGACACTCCGCCGAGTACCACCGTATCGCCGTAGCCGACGGCAACACCGTCCAGCAGCAGCAGCGGATCGGCCGCCCCACCCGGTTCGGCGAACTCGAATTCGAACGGCGCGTCGGCCTGGGCGCGCGCCACCACCTCGATGCGGTCGAGCGCCTTGATGCGGCTCTGGGCCTGGCGCGCCTTGGTCGCCTGGGCGCGGAAGCGCTCGATATAGGACTCGAGGTGGGCGATCTGCCGCTGTTGCTTGGCGTGCAACGCATTCTGCTGGTCCAGAGCTTCGGCCCGAGCCCGCTCGAAATCGGAGTAGCCGCCCGAATACAGGCGTAGCTGGCGGTTCTCGAAGTGGCATACGGCGCCGACGACGTTGTCGAGAAACTCACGGTCATGCGAGATCACCAGGAGCGTGCCGGCGTACGCCTTGAGCCAGGCCTCCAGCCAGATGACGGCGTCGAGGTCGAGGTGGTTGGTCGGCTCGTCGAGCAGCAGTAGATCGGAGCGCGCCATAAGCGCGCGGGCAACCTGCACCCGCACCCGCCAGCCGCCGGAGAAATCCGCGATCGGGCGTTGATGATCCGCCTGGGAGAAGCCCAGGCCCGACAGCAGCGTGGCAGCACGGGCCTTGGCGCCATAGCCGTCGATCTCGCCGAGGTGTCCGTGCAGTTCGCCCTGGCGCATGCCGTCCTCGGCGGCTTCGGCCTCGGCCAGCTCGCGCTCGATGGTGCGCAGCCCCGCGTCGCCGTCGATGACGAACTCGATCGCCGTCCGGTCGAGCGCCTCGGTCTCCTGCTCCACTGTCGCCACGACCCAGCGCGGCGGTACCGACACGTCGCCCGCTTCCGGGTGGAGCTGATCGAGCAACAACCGGAACAGGCTCGACTTGCCGCAGCCGTTGCTGCCGATCACGCCGATCGTCTGGCCCGGATGCACCGCCAGATTGGCGCCGTCGAGCAGCCGCTTGGCGCCGCGCAGCAGGGTTACACCGCGCAGTTGGATCACGCGATCCCCTGACTGGCGAGATACTCCTCGTAGGTGCCGCGGTAGTCGGCGATGCGGCCTGGTTGCATGTCGATGATCCGCGTTGCGAGCGTCGACACGAACTCCCGGTCGTGGGACACGAACACGAGCGTGCCGGTGTAGCTCTCGAGCGCGGCGTTGAGCGACTCGATCGACTCCATGTCGAGATGGTTCGTCGGTTCGTCGAGTAGCAGGACGTTGGGCTTCTGCAGGATCAGCTTGCCGAAGATCAGGCGCTGCTCCTCGCCGCCGGACACCACCTTCACCGACTTTCGCACCTCGTCGCCGGAGAACAGCAGGCGCCCGAGGGTGCCGCGCACGAGCGTCTCGTCGTCGCCATCGCGCCGCCAGCCCCCGATCCAGTCCGCCAGGCTGACGTCTTCGGCGAAATCGGCCGCATGATCCTGGGCGCAATAGCCCAGGCGGGTCTTCTCGGTCCATTTGACCGCCCCGCGATCCGGCGCGAGGTCGCCGACGAGGCACCGCAGGAGCGTGGTCTTGCCGATGCCGTTGGGGCCGATGATCGCCACCTTGTCGCCGGCGTCGATCGTCAGATCGAGATTGGCGAACAACGGCTTGCCGTAGCCCTTGGTCACCGCCTTGAGTTCGACGGCCACCCGATGCAGCTTGTCCTTCGCGTCGACCTCGAGGCGGATGAACGGATACTGCCGGCTCGAGGGTTTGACATCCTCGACCTTGAGCTTCTCGATCTGCTTCTGGCGCGACGTCGCCTGTCTTGCCTTCGACTTGTTCGCCGAGAACCGCCGCACGAAATCCTGCAGATCGGCGATGCGCTCCTTGGTCTTGGTCGTCGCGCTCAGCAGACGCTCGCGCGCCATGGTGGACGCTTCCATGTAGTCGTCGTAGCTGCCCGGATAGACGCGCAGCGCGCCGTAGTCGAGGTCCGCCATGTGGGTGCAGACGGCGTTCAGGAAATGCCGGTCGTGGGAAATGATGATCATGGTGGCGTTGCGGGCGTTCAGCACCCCTTCCAGCCAGCGGATCGTGTTGATGTCGAGGTTGTTGGTGGGCTCGTCGAGGAGCAGGATGTCCGGGTCCGCGAACAGCACCTGGGCGAGCAGCACGCGCAGCTTCCAGCCCGGGGCGACGCCGCTCATCGGGCCGTTGTGGAGGTCCTCCGCGACGCCCACACCCAGCAGGAGCGATCCGGCGCGGGCTTCGGCGTCGTAGCCGCCCAGCTCGGCGAACTTCGACTCGAGCTCCGCCGCGTGCATGTAGTCGTCCTCCGACGCGTCGGGATTGTTGTAGATGGCATCTTTTTCTGCGCGCGTGCGCCACATTTCGCCATGACCCATCATGACCACGTCGAGCACGCGCAATTCTTCGTAGGCGAACTGGTCCTGCCGCAGCTTGCCGGTACGCTCGTTGGCGTCGACCGACACCGAACCGGACGACGGTTCCAGATCGCCGCCGAGTATCTTCATGAACGTGGACTTGCCCGAGCCGTTCGCGCCGATCAGGCCATAGCGGTTGCCATCGCCGAACTTGACGGATACGTTCTCGAACAGGGGCCGCGCCCCGAACTGCATGGTGATGTTCTGGGTGGATATCACGGGCTTGGAGAGGATCGCGCCAGGGCGCGATCAGGAGCGAAACGGCCGGGGGGGCCGTGGAAATCGACGGAAACTGGGGTGGCGGATGGGACTCGAACCCACGACGACCGGAATCACAATCCGGGACTCTACCAACTGAGCTACCGCCACCATCGACCGGCACAGCCCGGAACAGACGCAGCCGGGCGGCGAAACAGTCCGCAAGTATGGACAAAAACCGGATGCCGGGCAACCGATGGGTGCCACCGGCGCCAGATTCACATCGGCGCCGCAGCGAATTTCTGGGTTGGCGTGCCCGGCAGGAATCGAACCCGCAACCACCGACTTAGAAGGTCGGTGCTCTATCCGTTGAGCTACGGGCACTCGATCCGTCGGCTCCATCTGCCAGGAACCGGCCTGGTGGTCGGGGTGAGAGGATTCGAACCTCCGACATCCTGCTCCCAAAGCAGGCGCGCTACCGGACTGCGCTACACCCCGAATATCTGCTCGAATATACCCGCGGGCGAATCGCCGGGTCAAACTTCCGGGCCCCGCGCGCACTCTACGCTCCGCTGCTGCTGCAGCCGAACCGGACAGCGGTTGATCCCCGAGACGGCAGCCCCATATTGTGGAAACGCGATCGTCGGGCGTTCGCCACTTCAATTTGCCCGCGACCTGCCGATATCAACCTACGATACCGGTGGCATGGAACTCACCGGCATTTGGCAGGACAAAGCAAGGCAAGGCAAGCGTGATCGCGCCGATTGACCCATCTCCACATTCCTACGAGGCTCACATGAACAAAGCTACCCGATTGCACGATCCCCGCGGCATCCGTCACAAACTCGGCATGAATCAGCAGGAATTCTGGGGCTTGATCGGCGTCACCCAGAGCGGCGGTTCGCGCTACGAGAGCGGGCGCGCGATGCCCAAGCCGGTGCTGCAGCTGCTGCGGCTGGTGCATGTCGAGCGCATCGACATCTCGCGCGTCACCCGTGGCGACTTCGAAATCCTCAGCTATCTCAAGACCGAGGATCCGGGCCTCTACCGGCGGCTCAAGACCGAAGCCACGGCCAGCCGTGCGCCGGTCCGTCGCCAGGCCGAACGCCGGGCTGCTTAGAGTTGGATCGCTGAAGGGCTGCCCGGCCCTGGGGCGGCGGAGTGGCCGGCCCGGCGACGGGCCGGTGCTACACTTGGCGCGTTTTTTCAGTGCCCCTGCCCCATGCGCATCACGCGTCGTCTCGAATTCGATGCCGGGCATCGCATCGCCGCCCACCACAATCTTTGCCGACACCTCCACGGGCATCGTTACGCCCTCGAGGTGACACTTGCGGGGGATCCCGTCGCCGAACACGGCGCTGCGGACGAAGCGATGGTCATGGACTTTTCCGAGGTCAAGGCGATCGCTGCTGCGCGCGTCGTGGACCTCTGGGACCATGCCTTTCTGGTCCACCGGGGCGACGATATCGTGCGCCGGTTCCTGGCCTCGATTCCAGGGCACCGGACGGTCGAGTTCGACGCGCCACCTACGGCCGAACATCTTGCGCTGGTGGCGTTCCGCCTGCTCGACCCCGCCTTTCGCGACCGTTACGGCAATCACCTGATGCTCGAACGGGTGCGGCTTTACGAGACGCCCAACTGCTGGGCCGACGCCCTCCGTTCCGACCTCGGTTGAGGACGGTCCAGCCACGCCGGAAACCGACGCATGCGAAGGCCAGGCGGGTGCCGCGAACATGGCGGAAGCGGTGAGATTCGAACTCACGAACGGTTGCCCGTTGCCGGTTTTCAAGACCGGTGCAATCGACCACTCTGCCACGCTTCCCGCGGCCGGACCGGCGGACCGAGGGACGATCGCACCCGACTCACGCGGCGTCCACCCCCCTCGAAAACCCTTCCGGCGACCCCCGAATGATAGTGCACCGCCTGCCCGAACGCTCAATTCTCCAATCCGGAATTGAAACTGTCGGCTGGTTCCACTAGTCTCATGTCCGTCAGACCTCACCAACAGGAGTCACCCGCCATGCAACCTGATTTCCAAGTGTATTCGTCGAGCGCCGGCGCGTTGGCGGGGGACCGCAACAAGGTCCTGCGCAATACCTACATCCTGCTGGCGCTCACCATGGTGCCCACCGTGATCGGCGCAATGATCGGCATGGCCACCGGCGGGGTCATCCTCCAGCATCCGATCATGGCCTCGCTGGTGAT
>JAYTTO010000222.1:0-3659 GCA_043744975.1 Betaproteobacteria bacterium
CAGATCGCGCCGGAGGTCCGGCGATGCCGGGAGGCGAAGATGGCAATCTCGCCGAACATGTCGCCCTGCTTCATTTCCACGTGCAACTGCGGAAGACTCACGATGCCCTGCTGCACGACGAACATCTCGTTGCCGTGATCGCCCTCTCTGAACAGGACCTGCCCTCTCCGGTAGCGCTGAGACACCATGTGCGGATACAACCAGCTCAAGTCGGTTGGCCGGGTGCTCACCCGATGCAGATGGGCGTCGATCACGGATGGTTCGCGCATCGCGATCACGATGGCTTCGCTGCGGCCCCTGACGCCGAGCTTGCGCAGGATCGCCGACACCTGGATGCGGACCGTGCCTTCCTGCTTGCCGAGCTCGATGGCGATCTGCAGGTTGGTCTTGCCCTGCGCGAGCTGCACCAGCACGGCATGCTCGGCCCTGGTGAGACCGAACTGTTCGAGCGTTCTCGCCGGTCCGGCAGCAAGGCTCGGCACGATTGCCGGTGCCGAGGGTTCGAAGCCCCTTGCCGGGCGCAACCCCTTATCGGCCTGGACCCTTTTCGCCACAGGCGTTCTCGCCAATCCGTCGCTGCATGTCGACATGCTCCCTCCACGCCGTTCCCGCTGCCGCGCAAATCATCACGTTCGACCGCGTTGCAGGAAAATCATGATCGGCGCTCGATGCACTGTCCGGCGCGTCGGGTCATCGTGCCCGCTGACCGCTTACCGATCGCTTACGGATTGGGGCAGCCCCTCATGCCAATGACAAACGCTGCAAGCCTACGGCTCGGCGCGCTGCACGGTTTTCGCCGGCGCCACCCGGCCCTCGAACACCGTGCCCCACACCTTGACGCTGCGCAGCCCGGCGGCACCTACCTTGTAAGGATCTTGCTCCAGCACGGTGAAATCGGCCAGCTTCCCGGCCTCGATGCTGCCGAGACGATCCTCCAGATGCAGGATGTACGCGGCATCGATCGTGATCGCCTTCATCGCCTGGTCGAGCGTCAGCCGCTCCTCGGGCGCGAACACCTTGCCGGAGAGCGTCTGCCGGGTGATGGCCGTCCATGCCAGCAACAGCGGCGCCGCCGGCGCCATCGCAAAGTCCGAATGCAGCGCCACCGGCACGCCGCGCCGCACCAGACCGCCGAGCGGCGTGATGCGGGCTGCCCGGTCCGGGCCGAGTCCGACGTCGGCGTAGTTGTCGCCGAGGTCATGCAGGTAGAACGGATTGGCCGATACCTGGGCGCCGAGCTTCGCCACCCGCCGGTTCAACCCGTCGGTCGCATAGCCGTAGTGCTCGAGGGTGAAGCGGGGGTCGGCCCGGGGCTTCTGGTCCTCGAGCCGCTCGAGGATGTCGAGCACGGTCGCCACCCCGGCATCGCCGTTGGCATGCACATGGATCTGGTAGCCGGCAATCCAGTAGCGGCGCACGAGTTCCTCCAGCGCGGCCGGTTGGGTGATCCATTCACCCTGGTGGCCGTCGATGTAGCCGGGCGGCCCGAGCTGCATCGCCTGCGAGAAGAAGGCGCCGTCGGCGAAGAGCTTCACGGCGCCGTTGGTGAACACATGCGGGGTGTTCTTAGCCGCGGCCTTGGCGATGAACGCGAAGGCCGCGTCGGCGCTCTTCAGCGTGGCGCCCAGCGCCGCCACGTCGGGCGTCAGGCGCACGCGCACCGGCGAGGCATCGCCGTCGAACGCGCGCCTCAAGGCGCCGAGTTCCAGGTCCCAGCTCACGGCGCCGGTGCTCATGTCGGCGACGGTGGTCACGCCATTGAACGTGAGGTAGTCGCGCACCTTCGCCAACCCCCGGTCGACGCGCGACGGCGCCAGCAGGAAATCGGCGAGCGCCGGAACCGCGGTCTTGAAGAACCCGTCTTCGACGAAGTGGCCGGTGCGCCAGTCGATCTGCGGGTTGGCCTTGAACTTCGCTTCGGTGACGCCGCGAATCGCCAGATAGTCCAGCATGGGCGTGTTGAAGTACGCCTCGTGCGTCGAGCGGTGCCAGACGAAGATCGGATAAGTGTTCGAGATGGAATCGAGCAGCGCCCGCGACATGTCGCCATGGAAGTTCTGGCTGTAGCCCCAGGTGATGAACATCGGATCGGTCCTGGGCGATGCCGCGAATGCCGCCTTCAGCGCCTTCACATAGGCATCGTGGCCGACGGTCGCCGGCGTCTTCTCGCCCATCACATCCCAGGGTTCCGGCGTGATCCACACCGTCGTGAACTGCAGCGCGCCGAGCAGCGGATGCAGGTGCGGATCGATCAGCCCGGGCATCAGCACCTTGTCCTTGAACCGGGAGTCGACCGTGTATTTGCTTGCGGCAAGCCACGGCACCATATCGTCCAACGACCCCACGGCAAGGATCCGGCCGTCACGCACCGCAACCGCCGTGGCGGCCGGCCGCGTCGGATCCATGGTGATGATCTTCTTCGCGACAAACACGTTGATCGGGCCGCCGGTTGTCGCGGCGTTGGCCTGAGCGTCCGCGGCGCCGAAGGGCATGTCCATGCAAGTCAGTCGCAGGACGGCGAGCCCAAGCACAGCAGCCACGGTACGTGAACGGATGTTGGCGAGCATGGGTCCTTCCCTATGGTGTTGACGGCGCCTCGGCGGGATCCGTCGCAGCGGCAGGTTGCGCGCTTTTCTGGAGCAGTTCCAGCAGTTTGCCCGGCAGCTTGAGCGTGCGTTCGAAGACGCCGACCAGGTGCGAAGTGACGGCCCGGGGGCCGAGCGGCACGACCGTCGGATTGCGGATGTCGCCACCGACCCCGACGGGCAGGCTGGTAAGCGTGCCGCCGATCACATAGCCGAAGATCGGGACGCGGCGAACCAAGCGGTCGAGGCTGCAGTCGGCGCGGCAATGGAATTGAGCTTGACCGTGAAGCCCGCCAGCGCAGCGGCCGCGGTGGCGTCTTCCATGCGCGCGAGCAGTACCAGGCGGCTGCTGCGTTCGACCAGCACGCCCACCGAGGACTTGTTGCCCGCACCCTTGATGAAGTCACCTTCCCAGTGGCCGGGCATCACACGGTCGTCTACCTCCGGCGGGCGCACGTGGATGCTGACCATGTCGGGGATCTGCCCACGCCGATCGGTGCCGCGACTGCGCGGCATGCGCGTGCCGTGCCCCTGGCGCAAGCAGGCAACGAGTTGGCGGCGCAACTCGCCTCGGGGCAGGGCATAGATGGCGGTGTAGATGGTCTCGTGCGACACGTGGCGTCCGGGCTCATCAGGGAACACCCGCTTGAGCGTAGCGGCTATCTGCTGCGGCGACCACTTCCACTCCAGCATGGTGATCACCACGCTCCAGTTGACGCTGCCGACATCGAGTTTGGTGGCCGGCTTGGCGGCACGGCGCCGCTGAGCGTGCAGCACGCGCGCCGTGTCGCTGGTGTATCCAAGCGTCGGGCAACTGTTGCGCCGCAGCTCGCGGGTGATCGTCGAGGGCGGTCGCGACAGTGCCCGGGCCATGGCCCGGGCACTGTCGCCCTGGAGCCTCATGCTCGCAATCACCATGCGCTCCTCAGGCCGCAACTGCTGGTACGTCGTTCTGTTTTCCATCGCATCACCTTACACGTAAAGGTGTTGCACTTCAGAGTTGAGGCCGCCCTTCAATCACTTTTGGAATCATGCAACTTCACTCCAGAGGATCGATCCTGTTCAACGGTTGCC
>JAYTTO010000223.1:0-5414 GCA_043744975.1 Betaproteobacteria bacterium
GTTGGGCCTCATGGATTGTTCAATGTACCGTCCGGGTTGATAGCTCGGGCTTGATGCGCCAGGAAGATTTCCCCAAGCGCGATCGTCGCGTGGTACCCAACTCCGGCCAACGACCAGTTTACAACACCTGCGGGGCTTTCTTTTAGTGGGAGTACCGGACAACCGCCGCCCCAGCAAAACTACTCAGTCAAGTGGTTGAGCGCATACGCATGAAGCATTACAGCAAGCGTACGGAGCAGGCTTATGTGCACTGAATTAAACGCTACATTTTCTTCCACAACAAACGTCACCCACGCGACATGGGCGCGCGTGAGGTGGAGGCCTTTTTGACCTCGCTTGCAGTGGAGCGCAATGTGGCGGCTGCGACGCAGAATCAGGCTTTATCGGCGATTCTGTTTTTGTACCAGGATGTGCCGGGTGTGGACTTGCCTTGGCTGGAGAACGTGACCCGGGCAAAGAAACCAGCGCGCCTGCCGACCGTGCTCTCCGTGGCTGAGGTGCAGGCGTTGTTGCGGCAGACGGCGGGTACTTCCGGACTGATGATTCGGTTGGTCTATGGCACCGGGACGCGGCTGATGGAGGGCTTGCGGCTGCGGGGGGCTGCTTGCCTGGGGCGGCCCGGCGCTGCGCCGATGGCCCGCCCCGGGACTCCGGGCCGCCTGCCCCGTGCGGTACGCCCGGGTTGTCCCGCCGGAGGCAAGCTGCTAGATTCGCCCGCCAGCCCGGTGCATCGCACAGACCGGAGCTATCAACTTGGGGAGAATCCAGATGATCCGCATCAGACGCGCCGCGACCGCGGCCTTGGCCGCTGTCGGCATGTCGTTGCTCGCGACTGCGCCGGCGCACGCCGAGCAGAAATCGACGTTCCGGATCGGTTTCGTTACCTTCCTGTCCGGCCCGGCGGCCGGACCGTTCGGCGTGCCGGCCAAGCTCGCGGCCGAAGCGATCGTCGAATCCCTCAACAACGGCAAGGGCCCCGCGCCCTACCAGGGCAAGGGCATTGGCGGACTGCCCATCGAACTGGTCATCGCCGACGAGGCGGGCGGCGGCACCAAGCAGGTCAGCGAATTCCGGTCGCTCGTGCAGCGCCAGAATGTCGATGCCGTCATCGGCTACATCGGCAGCGGCGACTGCCTCGCGATCGCGCCGGTCGCCGAGGAAATGAAGGTCCTCACCGTCCTGTTCGACTGCGGCACCCCGCGGGTGTTCGAGGAAGCCAGCTACAAGTACGTCTTCCGCACCCGCGCCCACGCCACGATGGATGCGGTGGCGGCGACGCTTTACCTGCTGGACAACCGTCCCGCGGTCAAGCGCATCACCGGCATCAACCAGAACTACGCCTACGGCCAGGACTCCTGGAACGACTTCGAGGCAACCATCAAGACCCTGCGCCCCGACGCCGAGATCGTCAGCTCGCAGATGCCGAAGTTCGGCGCCGGCCAGTACGGGGCGGAGATCTCCGCGCTGCTGTCGACCAATGCCGACGTGATCCATTCCAGCCTCTGGGGCGGCGACCTTGAGGCCTTCATGCTGCAAGCCCAGCCGCGCGACCTGTTCAAGCGCGCCCAGTTGATCCTGGTCGCGGGCGAGCCCTACCTGCACCGACTGCCGGGCAAGATCCCGGACGGCACCATCATCGGCGCACGCGGCCCCAACGGCGCCTTCGCACCCGATTCGCCGATCAAGCGCTGGCTGACCGAGATCTACAAGGGCAAGTCCGGCGGACTCGAACCGAACTATCCGGCTTACAGTGTCGCCAACGCATTCCTCGGTCTCAAGGCCGCGGTCGAGAAGGCGCAGCGTGCCAAGATCGGATCCGCCACCCCGATGGGCGCGGCCAAGAACGTCAAGGAAGAAATGGAAAAGGCCTACGCCCCGCCGACCACCGAAGAGGCGATTGCCTCGTTCGAGAACCTCGTGTTCGACGGCCCGGCGGGCAAGGTACGCATGGCGCTCGGCAAGGGGCACCAGGCGGTGCAAGGCACGGCCTACGGCACCACGCGTCTCGAGAACGGCGTGATCAAGCTCGGCAACATCAAGTACTACGACGCCGAACGCGTCACACCGCCAGAGGGCGTGAACTCGCTCGACTGGATCAAGGCCGGCTTCCGCAAGCCCAAGTAAAGCCACGGCGCCCCGGCGGGGCGCCGGCTTCACCGACATATCCCCATGAACCAGCTTCTCGTCGTCGTCTTCGATGCGCTGACCTACTCGGCATGGCTGTTCATCATCGCCGTCGGGCTCACGCTCATCTACGGCGTGATGAAGATCCTGAACATCGCGCACGGCAGCCTGTACGCGCTCGGCGCCTTCACCGCAGTGTCGCTCTGCAGTTGGTGGCTCGCCAAGGGGTACCCGCCGATGGGAACCTACGCAATGCTGGCGGTGGCGCCGCTGCTGGTGGGCCTGATCTCGGGACCGCTGATCGAGCGCGGCCTGCTGCAGTTCCTGTACGCAAAGGATGAAGTGGTCCTGGTGCTGGTGACGTACGCCCTGTTCCTGATTCTCGAGGACCTCATGAAGCTGGTGTGGGGCGTGGATCCGCTGCTGCTCTACGAACCCTACCAGTTGCTCGGCAGCATCGAGATCGGCGGCATCGGCTACCAGAGCTTCGACCTGGTGCTGATCGGCGTCGCGATCTTCGTCGGCGTGGCGCTCGCCTGGGTGCTGAACCGCACCCGTTCGGGCAAGCTGCTCACCGCCGTGATCCACGACCGCGAGATGAGCGCGGCGCTCGGGATCAACGTCAAGTTCACCTACTTCCTCACGTTCACCGTCGGCGCCATTCTCGCCGCGGTCGGCGGCGCGCTCACGGCGCCGAAGATATCCGTGGTGACCGGCATCGGCGCGGAGGTCATCGTGCTCGCGTTTGCGGTAGTGGTGATCGGCGGCCTGGGCAGCATGGGCGGCGCCGCGCTCGGTGCCGTGATCGTCGGCCTGGTCCGTACCATCGCGGTGCACTACCTGCCCGAGGTCGAGGTGTTCAGCATCTACTTCGTCATGGCGGCGGTCCTGATCGTGCGTCCCAAGGGCCTGTTCAGCGGCGCCGAGGTGCGCAAGATATGAGGCTCGACCGCACTTCCATCGCGCTGCTGGCCGTCGGCGCCGTGCTGGTGCTGGCCGGCCCGGTGTTGCCAAAATGGGGCATTTCGCTGCTCAATGTCTCGCTCTGCTACGGCATCGTGGTACTCGGCATGATGCTGATGATGCGCACCGGCCTGGTGTCGTTCGGGCATGGCCTCTACTACTGCATCGGCGCCTACGCCGGCGGCATGCTGGACCACTATGCGAAGCTGCCCGACATGGCATTGATGGTCGTCGCGGGCGGCGTATCGACGGCGGTGGTCGCCGCCATCCTCGGCTTCCTGCTCGCGAAGTACCGCGACATCTTCTTCGCCATGCTGTCGCTGGCGTTCTCGATGATCCTCTACGGGCTGCTGTCGAAGAGCGCGAGCCTGGGCTCGACCGACGGCTTCAACGTTGCCGCGAAGTCCATCGTCGGCATCGCGGTCGACGGCGAAGCCCGCCGGTTCGCGGCCTATGCGCTGACGGTCGTGCTCGCCGTGGTGTGCGCACTGCTGCTCAATCTCTACCTGCGGTCGCACCGCGGCCGGCTCGCCGAGGCCATCCGCGACAACGAACTTCGGGTCGAGTACATGGGCGCATCGGTGCGCAACGTCGTCCACCTGCACTACATCATGGCCGCCACGCTCGCCGGCATCGGCGGCGCGATGATGTCGATCAACATCGGCCACATCGATCCCGAGATGACCTATTGGCCACAATCGGGCGAGTTCGTGTTCATCGGCATCCTCTCCGGCACCGGCAGCGTGTTCGCGCCGCTGCTGGGCGCGCTGCTGTTCGAGACCATCCGCAGCTTCGCCTACGAGTATTCGCCGAACACCTGGCAGATGGTGCTGGGGATCACGATGCTGATCGTGATCGTGTTCCTTCCCGGTGGCCTCTGGTCGCTGTTCCGCAAGCGGCGGGGGCAGGCGGCATGACCGACATCCTCGTCGCGGCCGGACTCAACAAGAGTTTCGGTGCAGTCACGGCCGCCAACAACATCAGCGTCACAGTGGTCCGCGATTCCGTAATGGGCCTGATCGGCTCGAACGGCGCCGGCAAGACCACGTTCATCAACATGGTGACCGGCTATCTCAAGCCGACCACCGGGACCATCAGCTTCGAGGGCCGCGACATCACGGCACTCGCGCCGCGCCAGATCACCCGCCTCGGCATCTGCCGCTCGTTCCAGATTCCGCAGCTCTTCAACAGCATGAGCGTCGCCGAGAACCTGCTGGTCGGCGTCGGCATCATGGCATCGGCCGGCAGCGACTGGACCGCCGCGAGCCGACAGACCGGCACGCCGACCGAGGCGGTCGACGCCATCGTCGACCAGTTCAATCTCGGCGCCTTCCGCGACAAGCCGGCCGGCCTGCTGCCCGAAGGCACCCGCAAGCTGCTCGACATTGCGCTCGCGATGGTGGTCCAGCCGCGCATCCTGCTGCTCGATGAGCCCACCAGCGGCGTGTCCGCCGACGAGAAGTTCACCCTCATGGACATGGTCATGAAGGCGGTGCGCGCAACCGGTGTCACGGTGCTGTTCGTCGAGCACGACATGCAGATCGTCGAGCGCTACACCGACCGGGTGCTGGCGTTCTACGAAGGCAGGATCATCGCCGACGGCGCGCCCGCCGAGGTCCTGGATGCGGAAGAGGTCCGTCGCTACGTCATCGGCGAAGCGCACGCCTGAACCATGCTAGACATCGAACAGCTTGACGTCTCCATCGGCACCGTGAACGTGCTGCGCGGCGTCGACATGCAGGTCGGCGACGGCCAGTTCGTCGGCCTGATCGGCCGCAATGGCGCCGGCAAGACCACGCTGATGCGCGCGATCATGGGGATCCTGCCGCCGCGCGGCGGCAACCTGAGCTATCGGGGCCAGCCGCTCGTCGGCGTACCGACCCATCGGCGGGCCCGTGACGGCATCGGCTACATGCCCGAGGACCGCCGCCTGGTGCCCGCGCTGACGGTCGAGGAGAACGTGCTCATTCCGGCATGGGCGGGAAAGCGCGCCGATGCCCGGGAGCGGCTGCGCCAGATCTACCGGATGATCCCGGAGGTGGAGAGCTTCGCGACCCGCCGCGGCCTGCAGTTGTCCGGCGGTCAGCAGAAGCTGGTCGCCCTGGCCCGGGCGCTGATGTCGGGGACCCGGTTGTTGCTGCTGGACGAACCGTTCGAAGGGGTCGCGCCGGTCCTGGCGCGGCGCCTGTCCGAGGTCATTGGCGGCTTGCGCACCGAGGGCCTGTCGATCATCCTCACCGAATCGGACCTGTCCCATTCGCGGGACATACTCGACCGGGTCTACACCATCGATCGTGGCGCCGTGAGCATCGCCGTTTAGGCCGGGC
>JAYTTO010000224.1:0-13277 GCA_043744975.1 Betaproteobacteria bacterium
GCCGGCCACGATCGCGGTGTACAACCCCTGCTCCGGCTTGGCGCCCGAGGCGATCGCGAACGCCATCGCCAGCGGCAGCGCCACCACGCCGACGATGACGCCGGCGACGACGTTTGGCATCCAGTGCTCGCGCCGCAGCAGCCCGGCGCGATGGGCGTCGAGCAGCGCGATCATGTCCGGAAGCTGTCCTCAGGAATCCGCCGGCACCGGCGGCTCGGGATCATCCCCGCTCGGCGGCCTCGCGGATGTCCTCCAGCGACAGGTCCCAGCGATCGAGGATGGTCCGCAGCAGTTCCAATTCGGTGTCGTGGATGCCGCCGTCGGACTTGACGATGGCGAGCACCATGGCGGCCACGTCGAGCTGCCGGGCCCGGTCGGTGACCGGCGCGAGGATCGCGTCGATGCGATCGTGGTCCATCAGGTTGATCTTGCCGTCGATGTCGCCGGCCTCGACCAGCTCGTCGCAATAGTCGGCCACGACGATGGCGAATTCTTCCTTGGTGAGACCGAGCTTGCCGTAGATGCCGAACGACTCCATCGCGTCGAGTTCGCGGTCGTCGAGCTTGGCGTCGGTGATCATGGTCATTGCCAGCACGCGTGCGATGGCTTCGGGGCTGTTGTCGCTGTAGGTCTTCATGGATGCTCGCTGGTGGGAGAGGTGCCGTCGCGCCGCATGGCGGCACGGGCGATGAACTGCGCGCCGACGGGTGTGGTGATGACGATGAACAACGTGATCATGAGTTCGTGCAGGCTCAACTCGCCCGACGCGCTGAAGCTGACCATCGACCCGAGCAGCAGCCCGCCGATGCCGAGCGTGGTTGCCTTGCTGGGACCGTGCAGCCGGGTCAGCAGGTCGGGGAAACGCGCGAGCCCGATCGACCCGAGCAGGGCAAAGGTCGCGCCGGTCAGGACCAGTACCGCGACGATGATGTCGACCGGACTCATGCGCGGCCCGCCGGTGGGATCGTGCGGATCATTCGACCAGGGCGCCGCGCAGCACCACGCGCGCGAATGCCATGGTGCCGACGAAGCCCAGCGCCGCCACCAGCAGTGCCGCCTCGAAGTAGAGCGTGCTCCGGGTGGCGATGCCGAGCAGCACCATCAGGCCGGCCGCGTTCGCGCCCATGGTGTCGAGCGCCAGCACGCGATCGGGCAGGCCGGGACCCGCAACCAGCCGCCACAGGTTGAGCAGCATCGCCACGCCCAGCATGGCCGCGGCGGCCCCGATCACCGCGTTCAGCATCCGAATATCTCCCTGAGCCGTGCCTCGTAGCGTGTCTTGACCTCGTCGATGATGGCGGCGTCGCTGGTGGCATCGAGCGCATGCACGACCAGCCGCCGCGCCTGCAGGTCAAGATCGACAGAAATCGTTCCGGGGGTCAGTGTAACCGTCCCCGCCAGGATGCTGGCGACCACCGGATCGGCGATGTCGAGCGGGATGGTCACCAGCCGCGGCCGCAGGGACGACACCGGTCCCAGAACGAGTCGCGCCACCCGCAGGTTGGCGACCACGATGTCGCCCAGCACCAGGAGCACGAACGCCAGCGCCTTGCCGGGCCGGCGGACTACCGGCAGCGGCGGCAGGATGTTGCGCATGAGCAGCGGCAGCGCGCAGCCCAGGACGACGCCGAGCAGGATATGCCCGGGATCGAGCGTGTTGTTCAACAGCATCCAGAGCAGCGCGAGCACGACCGAGAACCGCGGATAGGGAACCCACCGGTCGGTCCGCGCGGCGGTCATCTTGTCACCGTTCGTTCTGCCGGCGATTCGGCAATGCCGGCGTGCACCGCCAGAGACCCCGGCGCATCGACCCGGCCGAGGACGGCCTCGATGTAGTCCTTCGGGACCAGTACCTGGCCAGCCGCCAGGCGGACGTACCGCTCGACCGGTCCCGCGAACAGGCTGAGCAGCACGGTGCCGCCCAGCAGGCCGATCACCGGCGCCATCCGCCGCAGGCTTGCCGCATCCCTGCTGCCGGGGGCGGCCTCGTCGCTTGCCGCCCAGAACAGCCTGACCCCGGCGCGGGCGACGGCGACGAGCTGCAGCAACGACGCGCCGAGCACCACGCCCCAGACCCAGGGCACGGGTTCGGCGGCGCGCAGTATCAGCAGCTTGCCGACGAAGCCCGCAAGCGGCGGCAAGCCCAGCACCGCCATCGCCACCAGCAGCATCAGGACTGCGAAGCGCCCGGCGTTCGGCATCCGCGGCGCGCGGCAGATATGGTCGCCATGCTCGCCGCGGACGTCGGCGATGCGGTCGGTCAGCACGAACAGCGCCGAGATCCCGAGCGTGCTGGCCGGCAGATAGAACAGGCCGGCGCCGATACCGGACTGGTCGAACTGCCCGAAAGCGACCAGCAGCATCGCGGTCGATCCGAGCACCAGCCAGGCCGCCAGCTGCTTGAGCGACGTGGACGCCAGCGTGCCGAAGGCGGCCGCCGCCACCGTCACCACCGCGAGCGGCAGCACCACCGCGTGCAGCAGTCCCGCCGCGGGACTGGCCGCGAATACCAGCGTGGTCACCCGCACGATGGCGTAGGCCCCGACTTTCGTGAGCATGGGGAACAAGGCGGCGACCGGACCGGCCGCGACGCGATAGGTGCCGGGCAACCACAGGTAGAGCGGGGCGATGGCAGCCTTGAGCAGGAACACCACCAGCAGCAGCGCGGCCGCCGCCTGCACCCAGGGCAGTTGCGCCGGCGTCGCCTGCGGCAGCAGACGCGCGAGATCGGCCATGTTGAGCGTCCCCGCGACGCGATAGAGCAGGCTCGCAGCAATCAGGAACAGCGCCGAGCCGACCAGGTTCAGCACCACGTAGTGGATGCCGGCCTTCAGCCGTGCGCCACCCCCGCCATGCTGCAGCAGGCAGTACGAGGCGATCAGCATCAGCTCGAAGCAGACGAACAGGTTGAACAGGTCGCCGGTGAGGAACGCGCCGTTCAGGCCCATCAACTGGAACTGGAACAGCGGATGGAAATGCGTGCCGCGGGCGTCCCATCCCTGCACCGCATGCAGCAGGCTCGCGAAGCCGACGACTGCGGTCAGCAACAGCATCCAGGCGGACAGCCGGTCGACCACGAACACGATGCCCAGGTGCGCCGGCCACGCCCCCATCGCGTAGACCACGATGCCGCCGTCGGCCGCCTGCACCGTGAGTGCCGCGCACGCGACCAGCAACGCGAATGTCGATGCCACCGACAGCGCCCGCTGTGCCCGCGGCCGGTCCGCGAGCAACACCAGCGCGCAGGCGGTGATCGCCGGCAGCAGGAACGGGACGACCGGCAGGTGCGTCATCGCCGCTTGCGCCCCGCTGCGCCGGGCTCCGCACCGTCGACATGGTCGCTGCCGTGATGCGCCCGCGACCGGACCGCCAGCACGACAAGGTACGCGGTCATGGCGAAGCCGATGACGATGGCAGTCAGCACCAGCGCCTGTGGCAGCGGATCGGCCGGCACGATCGACGCGCCGACGATCGGCGGCTGCCCCACCCGCACGCCACCGGCGACGAAGATGAACAGGTTCACGGCGTAGGCGAGGAACGTCAGGCCGAGCACGACCGGAAACGTGCGCGCCCGCAGCAGCAGGTAAGTGCCGGCGGAGGTGAGCAGCGCAATGGCCGAGGCGAGGAGAAGTTCCATGGTCAGCCCCGGGTCGGGACGCGCGCGGCGGTCATGCCGGCCGCTTCCGCAACGACGCGAGATCGCCCATGCGGCCGAGCACGAGCATCACGACGCCGACAACAACGAGGAACACCCCGAGGTCGAACAACGCGGCGGAGGCCCAATGCAGGTCGCCGAGCACCGGCAGGTGCAGATGGCCGTAGGCGCTCTTCAGGAACGGCTGGCCGAACAGCCAGGCGCCGATGCCCGTGGCCCCGGCGATCGCCAGACCGGTCGCGAGCATGCGGCTGAAATCGACCTTGAGTCGCTCGCGGGTCCAGGCAGCACCATTGCCGATCGACACCACGGTGAGCACCAGGCCGGCAACGAGGCCGGCGACGAAACCGCCGCCCGGCAGGTTGTGGCCACGCAGGAACAGGTGGGCCGCGACCAGGAGCGCGAGCGGCGCGAGCACCCGCGAGAGCAGCGCGAGCATCACCGGAAACGCGCGTCCGTCCGCGGTCGGCGCCGACGCTCCCGGGCGCAACGGCAGCAGGGCGACGATGCCCAGCGCCGCCACCGCCAGCACGGTGATTTCGCCATAGGTGTCGAAGCCGCGGAAATCCACCAGGATCACATTGACGACGTTGGTGCCGCCGCCATCGGGAACGCTGCGCGCCAGGTATTCGGCCGACACGCTGCGCCCGGCGCTGGTGAGCATGAACCAGGCGCCGCCGCCCATGCCGATGCCGGCGGCGACCGCGATGAACGCGTCGCGTGCATGACGCATCGCCGATCCGTCACGCCCGGCAACATCCGGCAGCGACGGCAACGCGAACAGCATCACCAGCACGGTGGCGACCTCGACCGCGAACTGCGTGAGCGCGAGATCCGGCGCGGAAAAATAAGCAAACGCCAGTGCGATGACGAGACCCACAGCGCCGGTGAGCACCAGGGCGGTGGTACGCCGACGATGCAATGCGACCACGGCCATCGTCGCGACGGCGAGCACGACCCACCCGAGGACCGCCACGAGCGTCATGTCGGTGACGACGGACAGCTCGCGCGGCGCCAGCGGCGCGGCGAACGGCAGTGCTGCACCCGCCAGCGCCACGACGAGCAGCACCGCCACCTGGCGCTGCAGCGTCCCGTCCGCCACGCGGGTGACGATGCGGGCGAACGCCGCCAGCGCTTGCGTGATCTTCCCGAAGGCGCGATGGCCGGTGAACGGGCTGTGACCGTCGTGCGCATGCAACCGGTAGATGCGCTGCAAGGCGACGTACATGACGGCGCCGCCGATCATCGCCACCAGGCTCATCACGAACGGCGGGTTGAAGCCGTGCCAGATCGCGAGGCTGTATTCCGGCACGGCGCCACCGACCACGCCGGCCGCGGCGGCATCGAGCAGCGGACCGATGACCAGGCGCGGCACGATCCCCACCAGCAGGCAGATCGCCACCAGCACGCCGACCGGGACCAACATCCATCGCGGCGGATCGTGCGGCGTGCGCGTGAGGCCCCAGGCTTCGCCGTTGAAGAAGACGTCGTGGATGAACCGGGCCGAATAGGCCACGCTGAACATCGCGGCCAGCGTTGCCGCGACCGGCACGGCATAGCCGGCCGCGCCGAGCCCCTGCACGCCGAGGGTTTCGGCGAAGAACATCTCCTTCGACAGGAAGCCGTTCAACAGCGGCACGCCGGCCATCGCGGCGGCGGCCACCATCGCGAGCGCGCCGGTCAGCGGCATCGCGCGCCACAGCCCGGCGAGCTTGCGCATGTCGCGCGTGCCGGTCTCGTGGTCGATGATGCCGGCGGCCATGAACAGCGACGCCTTGAACGTCGCATGATTGATGATGTGGAACACGGCGGCCACGGCGGCCAGCCTGCTGTTGAGTCCGAGCAGCAGCGTGATCAGGCCGAGATGGCTGATGGTGGAATAGGCCAGCAAGCCCTTCAGGTCGTGGCGGAACATGGCCGCATAGGCGCCGAACACCAGCGTGACCATGCCGGTGCCGCCGACCAGCCAGAACCAGAGGTCGGTGCCCGACAACGCCGGCCACAGGCGTGCCAGCAGGAAGATGCCGGCTTTCACCATCGTGGCCGAATGCAGGTAGGCCGACACCGGCGTCGGCGCCGCCATCGCATTGGGCAGCCAGAAATGGAACGGGAACTGCGCCGACTTGGTGAACGCGCCGAGCAGCACCAGCACCAGCGCCGCCGGATACAGCGGATCGGCGCGGATCGCATCGCCGTGCTGCACCAGTTCCGACAACCGGAACGTGCCGGCGATGTGGCCCAGCAGCAGCGAGCCCGCGATGAGGGCGAGACCGCCCATGCCCGTGACCGTGAGCGCCATGACCGCGCCCTGGCGCGCATCGGGACGCCGATGCCAGTAGCCGATCAGCAGGAACGAGGCGACGCTGGTGAGTTCCCAGAACACCAGCGTGAGCAGCAGGTTGTCCGAGAGCGCGATGCCGATCATGGCACCCATGAACACGAGCAGTAGCGCGTAGAAGCGGGCGAACGGGTCGGCCGGCGCCAGGTAGTAGCGCGCGTACAGGATGACCAGCAGGCCGATGCCGAAGATCAGCGTGGCGAACAGCAGCGCCAGGCCGTCGAGGCGCAGCGCGACGTCGAGACCGAGACCGGCCACCCAGGGCCAGGACATCGACACCACCGCGCCGTCGAACACACCGGCGCCAGTCGTGTACAGCAGGGCAAGTCCGCACAGCGGCGCCGCGGCTGCCGCCCAGGCGACCGCGGTGCGCCGCGCCGCCGGGACCCACGCCGGCAGCAGCGCGCCGATGAACGGCAGCGCCACCAGCAGGACCAAGGCAGTAGCCGGCGTCATCGCGAGGCGATCATCCGCCGGCGCAGGGAATCAGCGCCCGGCCTCCGTTCGCAGCCCACGCATGTCTTCCAGGACCAGGCGCAGCGCCGCCGAATCCCAGCGCACGCCCGGCCTCGCCGTGAGCGCGTTGAACGCCTGCGCCGCCAACGCCACCGCCGGCACCGGCGTGTGCGACGCCTCGGCGCAGGCGAGGACGATGTTGGCATCCTTGTAGTGCAGGCTGGCGTCGATACCCATCTCGAACTGGCGCGCGAGCATGCGCGGACCGATGATCTCGAGCATATGGCCACCGGCCATGCCGGTGCTCATCGCCTGCAGCACCGGCGCGATGTCCACGCCATTGGCCGCCGCCAGCGCGATCGCCTCGGCGACGCCCTGGATCGTCACGACCAGTGCCAACTGGTTGGCGGCCTTGGCGACGCTGCCGGCCCCGCTCGGTCCGATGTAGACCAAGGTGGTGCCGATGCAGCCGAGCACCGGGCGCAGGCGCTCGTACACCGCCTCGCGGCCGCCGACCATGATCGACAGCGTTCCCCCGGCGGCACCGGGCAGGCCGCCGGACACCGGGGCATCGAGCATGTCCACGCCGCGTGCGAGCAGCCGCGCGGCGACCCGGCGCGTGGTCGCCGGATCGATGGTGCTGCAGTCGACCAGCACCATGCCCGGGCGCGCACCCTGCAGCACGCCGTCCGGCCCGAGCACGACCGCTTCGACGTCGCTGCCCGCCATGACCATCGTGAAGACAACGTCGCTGCGCGCGGCCACGTCGGCGGCCGATGCGCACAGGGTCGCACCATTGCGGACCAGCGCCGCCGCCGCCGCCGGCCGGCGTGCCCAGACCGCCAGAGCATGACCGCCGCGCGCGAGATTGGCCGCCATGGGGAGCCCCATGGCGCCGAGACCGATGAAGCCCACGTTCACGGCGGATCCACCCGGTCGCCCGCCATGCGCTCGAGCACCGTGATGAGAGCCGAGGAATCGAGTTCGCCGCCGCCGCCGCCGACCAATGCGTTCAGGTGCTGCGCGACCAGCGCCGTCTGCGGCAGCGCCAGCCCGCACTGGTAGGCGGTGCGCAAGGCGATGTCGAGATCCTTCGCGTGCAGGCGCGCGCGGAAGCCCGGCGTGAAATCGCGGCCGATCATGCGCGCGCCCGCGAACTCGAGCATGCGGCTGCGGGCGAAGCCGCCGAGCATCGCCTCGCGGACCCGCGCCGGATCGACGCCGTTGCGGCGGGCGAGATTCAGGCCTTCGGCCACCGCCTCCATGGTGACCGCGCCGACGATCTGGTTGCAGGCCTTGGCCACCTGCCCGGCGCCGTGGTCACCGATACGCGTGATGTTGGTGCCGAGCCGTTCGAACAGGGGACGCACACGTTCGAACACCCCGGGCTTGCCGCCGACCATGATCGACAGCTTCGCGCCGACGGCACCGGCTTCACCGCCGGAACAGGGGGCGTCGAGCATGTCGATACCGCGTTGCGCAAGCGCTGCGGCGATGGTGCGCGTCGCCAGCGGCGAAATGGTGCTCATGTCGACGACGACCGAACCCGCGCTCGCGGTCTGCGCGATGCCCTCGGCGCCGAGCACGACCTGTTCGACATCCGGCGTGTCGGGGACCATCGTGAACACGACATCGGATTGCCGGGCAACGTCCGCCGGCGAGGTGCAGGCCACGGCCCCGGCCGCGACCACCGGCTGCATCGACGACGCGCGGCGCGAGTAGCAGGCCAGCGCGTGCCCGGCGGCCAGCAGATGCAGCGCCATCGGCCGGCCCATGATGCCCAGGCCAACGAAGCCGAGCTTCATCGCGGCGCCGCGGTGCGGGCCAGCAACCCCTCGAAACCGAACTGCAGTTCGCACCATGCGGCAACGGCGAGCAGGTAGTTCGTCTCGCCATCGCGTCCGACCAGTTGCAAGCCGAGCGGCATACCGTTCGGGCCGAGCCCGGTCGGCAGCGACAGGCACGGCCCGCCACAGAGCGTCCAGAGCGAACAGAAGGCCGGGTCACCGGTAGTGTCGATCGTCGGCGCCTCGCCGGCCGCGGGCGGCGTGATAATGCCGGCACAGCCGTCGCCGATGAAGGCGGCGAGCTGCGCGATCAACGCGGCGCGCGCTCGCATCGCGGCCGCGTAGTCGGCATCGGCGGTCGCGGCGCCTTCGTCGAGCGCACGATTCAGGAATTCGCTGAAGCCGCTGCGGTTGTGGTCCCGCACGCGGGCGCAGAGCCGCGCCGCTTCGTAGAGCATGATGGTGCGGTGGATGCGGCGACCGTCGTCAAAGGCGGACGGCAATTCGCGCTCCTGGATGGTGGCACCGGCGCGACGCAGGATCGCGATGTCGGCCGCGAACCGCTCGCGCTGCTCGGGCTGCGCCTGCTCCCACACCGGCGAGCGCACCGCAGCCAGCGTTGGCGCGACGCGCAGCGGCACCGGCAGGTGCCCGATCTCGCCGTCGTGCCGGGTGAGCCAGGACGCCAGCAGCGCCGCGTCGCTCACATCGCGCGCGAAGACGCCTGGCTGATCGAATGTCGGGCTGAACGCCAGCATGCCCTTGGTGGAGATGGTGCCCATGCCGGGCTTGAAGCCGACCACGCCGCAGAACGCCGCCGGGCGGATCACCGACCCGTTGGTCTGCGTACCGATCGCCGCCGGCACCATGCCGCAGGCGACCGCCGCGGCCGAACCACTCGACGACCCGCCCGGCGTCCGCGCCGGATTCCACGGGTTGCGCGTCTTGTTCGGCACCATGAAGGCGAACTCCGTGGTCACCGTCTTGCCCATGACGAAGGCGCCCGAGGCATCGAGCGCATCGACCAGTTCCGCCGACTGCTCCGGCACCCAGTCGCGATAGACCGGAGACCCCATGCCGGTGGGGATGCCGGCGGTCTCGATGACATCCTTCACCCCGACCGGCACGCCGGACAGGACGCCGCGCTCGGCCGGGGGCAGGGCATCGACCGGGTCATCGCTGGCGAACCGGATGCGCAGCGCGTGCGCGCGGTCGGCCGCGAGCGCCCGCTGCAAGGCGCGATCCGGGTCGATCCATGCCCAGGCCATGATGTCGCCCTCGAGTTGGGCGATGCGATCGAGGCAGCTGCGCGTGTAGGCCGCGCTCGTCATCGTGCCGCGATCGATGCGCGCGGCGGCCTCGCGCAGGCCGAGGGTGTAGAGCCGCTTCATCGGCGCGGACCAGCCGTTGCCGGGCGCATCCGGATCGGCGCGGCCGCGCAGCGGCGCGGACCGTTCATCGGGTGGGCGCGGTCTCGGGGTTGAGCAGGTGCGGCGGCACACTTCCGGTCATCGCGGCAATGCAGTTGCGCGCAGCGGTGTTCGCCATGGCCTTGCGCGTAGGTTCCGACGCCGAGGCGAGGTGCGGCGAGAGCACCACGTTGGACAGGCCGAGGAAACCGGGGTCGAGCGCCGGTTCGTTCTCGTAGACATCGAGGCCTGCCGCCCAGATGCGGCGCACCTTCAGCGCCTCGATCAGGGCGGCGTCGTCGACGATGCCGCCGCGGGCCACGTTGATCAGCACGGCGCCCGGCCGCATCAGCGCGAGCTGCGCGGCGCCGATCATGTGATGGCTCGCCGGCGAATACGGCGTGAGCAGCACCACGATATCGGCTTCGCCCAGCAGCGCCTCGAGGCTGCGGTATTCGGCCCGCAGCGCAGCTTCTGTGGCGGCATCAATGCGATTGCGGTTGTGGTACATCACCTTCATGTCGAACCCGGACGCGCGCCGCGCGACCGCCTGGCCAATGCGGCCCATACCGACGATGCCGAGCGTCGCACCGTGAACGTCGTGCCCCAGCATCTGCTTCAGGAACGACCCCTTCCATTCGCCGCTGCGCAAGTAGTGCTCACCCTCGGTCATGCGGCGGCAGGTGGCGATAATCAGGCCGAAGGTGTAATCCGCCACGCTGTTGGTCAGCACCCCCGGGGTGTTGGTCGCCATCACGCCGCGGGCAGTGCAGGCCGGCACGTCGATGTTGTTGTAGCCGACGCCGACATTGCTGACGATGCGCAGCCCGGGGCAGCGGTCGAGCACCGAGCCGTCGATGCGGTCGGCTGTGGAAACGACGGCGCCCTGCTTGCCCTGGAGCCGGGCGACCAGTTCGTCGGTCGAATAGCGGACGTCGGCCTGGTTCGACTCGACATCGCAAACCTCTGCGAGCATGGCCAGAGTTTCGTCGAACACTTCCCGGCTCACCAGAACTTGCGGCTTCATGGATTTCCTGTCGTTGATGGTTCCGTGCCATTGCCGCCGGCATTGCGGCAGGCTCCCCCTCACGATTCTACCGGCTGGACCGCGGGCTGTGACAACCGTCAGCGGCGGCGCAGCAGTTGCGCCAGCAGCGGCGGCGTGATCAACGTGGTTGCGAGCACCGTGATCACGATCACCGAGAACACCCCGGGCGTCACGACGCCGAGCGCCATGCCGGTGGCGGCGAAGATGAGGCCCACCTCTCCGCGCGGCACCATGCCCCAGCCGACCAGCCACCGGTCGACCGGGCCGGCCACCACGCCGGCGACGACCTTGCCCGCGACAGCGGCGACAGTGAGAGCCAGCGCCACCGCCAGGGCATGCACGTCGGCCAGCAGATCGAGCTTGACCTGCATGCCGGTCACCACGAAGAAGAACGGCACCAGGAAATGGCCGACCGGCGCGACCAGATCCTCGAGGTGCCGGCTGCGATGGGCGTCCAGCACCGCTTCCGCCCGCAAGTGGGCCTCGCCATCGGCACCGGTCAGCGCACTGCGCACGTCGCGCTCAAGATCGGACTGATCGTAGTCCTTGAACACGACGTCATCGAGCACCAGGCCGGCCGCGAAGGCCCCGACGATCGGCGCCAGGCCGAGTTGCGCCGCGATCCAGGCGAACACCATGCAGGTGCTGAGCGCGAGCGCGAGCTTCATGCCCGCACCGGCGTGGATGCGCCCGAACACCGCTGAAATCGTCGGCGCGATGCGGCGGCCGATCACGATCGCGCCGACCAGGAACAGCAATGCCTCCAGAACGATCTTCGCGACCGCGCCGATCGCGACCGATCCGGTGGTGACGATCGCGGACACCACGGCCAGGATCACCAGGCCGAGCACGTCGTCGATCACCGCGGCACCGAGCACGATGCGCGCCTCCGGCCGGTGCAGTTGCCCGAGGTCGCGGAACACCCGACCGGTGATGCCGACCGAGGTCGCCGTCAGCGTCGCGCCGACGAAAAGATACGCGTTGATGCTCATGCCCGGGAGCAGCCAGGGGCCGACCAGCAGGGCGCCGAGCACAAACGGGACCACCACACCGACCACGGCAACCGCGGTGGCGCGCGGCCCGACCGCCAGCATCTGCTGCACGTTCGATTCGAGGCCGATCTGGAACAGCAGCACCACCACCCCGAGCTCCGCCAGGAACGCGATCACCGGGTCGGCGGCCACCATGTCGGCCACGGTCAGGCCGACCAGCCCGAGATTGCCGAGCACGATACCGGCCAGCAGTTCGCCGAGCACCGCCGGCTGGCCGAACCGCTGGACCAGTGCACCGGTCCGCGCAGCGACCAGCATTACGCCGATCCACAACAGCAGGTCGGCGTGATGCGCTGCATCGACTGCGGCCCGGGCCGTTGCCGGCACTGCAAGCAGCGCGACGGCGAGAAGGGGCAGCCAGCGTTCGGGTCGGCGCGTCATGGCCCGCAGGTTAGCCGTACGCCCGGCCGCTGAACAGGCAGGCGATAATCCGTCCCCGACAAACGGCATCCAGCGGGGGAGCAGCACATGGCAGTCATCAACTACCTCACCACGATCCAGTTCGATCATGGTGCGATCAAGCTGGTCGGCGCCGAATGCGCGCGCATCGGTATTCGGCGCCCGCTGATCGTGACCGACCCGGGCATCCGCGCGACCGGCCTGCTCGACCGCTTGCGCGAGCAGGTGCCCGTCGACCTCGGCTTCGCGGTATTCGATCAGACCCCGGCCAATCCGACCGAGGCCGCGGTGAAGCTCGGCGTGGCAGCCTATCGCGCCGCCGATGCCGACGGCATCATCGCCATCGGCGGCGGGTCGTCGCTCGATCTGGCCAAGGCGGTCGCGCTGCTCGCCACGCACCCGGAACCGCTGGTCCAGTACGCCGCGATCGAAGGCGGCGTGGCCCGGATCACAGCCAGGGTGGCGCCGGTGATCGCGATCCCCACCACCGCGGGCACCGGCAGCGAGGTCGGCCGCGCCGGCGTCATCGTGCTCGACGACGGGCGCAAGCTGGGCTTCCTGTCGCCGTTCCTGCTGCCCAAGGTCGCGATCTGCGATCCCGAACTCACGTTCGGCCTGCCGCCGATGCTCACGGCCGCGACCGGTATGGACGCGATCGCGCACTGCATCGAAACCTACCTGTCGCCGCTGGTGAACCCGCCCGCGGAAGCGATCGCGCTCGACGGCCTCACGCGCGCGTGGGCCAACATCGAACGCGCCACGCATACCGGCACCGACCGCGACGCGCGCTGGAACATGATGATGGCGGCGATGGAGGGCGCGATGGCATTCCAGAAGGGCCTGGGCGCCGTGCACGCGCTGTCGCATCCGCTCGGCGCGTTACACGATCTCAAGCTCCACCACGGCACACTGAACGCCGTGCTGCTGCCCGCCGTGCTGCGGTTCAACGCCGCGAGCGTCGGCGACAAGTACGCCCATCTCGCCCGCGTCATGGGCCTGCCGCCGGGGTCGGACATCGCGCTCGCGATCGCCGACATCAACGGTCGGCTCGGTCTGCCGGCCGGACTCAAGTCGATGGGTGTGCCGCACAACGCGCTCGACGGCATCGCGGCTGCAGCGCCGAAGGATCACTG